>JAFGXX010000214.1 GCA_016936435.1 Bacteroidales bacterium | reverse complement strand
TGAGATCGCCTGTTCCGTTGTAGGTGAGCATCCCAAGACAATAATTGTCAGTCCAGCAGCCGCTTGCAGAATATACTATAAAAAGCCTTCCTTCATTCTGAAGGGCAACAGGTCCTTCATTCACATTCACATGAGGGACGTCGTCGGGATTATTGAGATCACCGACTTTTTCCCAGTCATATTCAGGTGCAGATATCAGTGATCGGGTTCCGTCGACGGTCAAGGGATCCTTCATCCGTGCTATGTAAATGTTCTGCTGTCCGTTAACATCTCCTTCCCAGCCTGACCATACCATATAAAGCTTATCTTCATATTCAAACAGCGAAGCGTCGATAGCCCATTTGTCGGAAGGATCTGACACCTTTCCCCTGAATTTCCAGAGTCCTTCCGTCGGGTCGGGTGAAGGATTTTCAACTACATACATCCTGTGATTTATGTTGTTACCGTCGTCGGCAGCAAAGTAGATATACCAGATCCCGTCAAAATGATGAAGCTCCGGAGCCCAGAGCTGTTTTGAGTATTGTGTTCCGGCAGGAGGTGTCCACACCACTTTTCTCTCCGACCCGGTGATTTCATCAAGATTACGTCCTTTGCGTAAAAAGAGATTGCTTCCCGATGTACTTGTGTAATAGTAAAAACCGTCTTTATAAATAATCCATGGGTCGGCTCCTGACGGGAAAAGGGGATTTGTAAATGTGACTGTCTCGTTGCTGCAGGCACAGATAAACATCAGCATGAAAAAGACGAACATAGGGACCACTAACTTTCCGGCTCCGCCATTAAGTGATGAAAAAGAAGTGTTTATCATTTTCTTACGCTAAGTTTTAAAACATTGACAGAAGATGCTTCAATGCCAAGCTGTAGTTTCTTACCTGAAACTGTCACAGGCCTTGTGAAAGGATATATGTTTTTCGGGTTGGCAATTGAGTTGTAGTCATACAATCCTCTTGCTTTGAGCGTTTCCATCTCAGCGTCCTTCTGCAAAGACGCACCTGAAAAGTTCAGTCTCAGCTGTTTTGTTTCGCCCGATACGTTTACAATTTTCACATATATCATTGACGATGCTTTGTCAGTAACTGCAGATACATATAAACTATCCTGGCCGGTAAGAGGGTCCCCGTCTTTCAGAGCGGGTATGACATGTGTTCCACGATGAGTTGAAAAAAGTTTCTGAACGTAGTAATTCGGTGTGCCGATAACATTCAGGTTGTCGAACCAGATAAGGTCGGGGCGCCACTGCCATGCGTCAACATGAGCAAGGAGAGGGGCGTATGATGCCATGTGTACAACATCGGCATTTCTTTCAAGCCCGGTCATGAATGCAGCTTCGGTAAGGGCGCTCAGCCACGTATTGCGCGACTCCGGCGCGGGGCCTTCCTTTCCATGGGCTGCATATTCACCGGCAAAAACTTTTATCCCTGACCTGTCGTAGTTATCGTAGCGGCCGGCGTTGTTCAGGAACCATTCGGGAGCCATGTAATAGTGCTCATCAATAAGTGCGGGATCGAGTTTTCTGAGTTCTGTCCAGGCCAGGTCGAAATATGCTCCTGAAGCATAGGGGCCTGAACCTGAGACAATCTTTATTTCGGGATATTTAAGCCTGATCTCTTTCTCGAAGAGCCTGTATCTTTCTATATATTGTTGTTCCCACTGTTCGTTGCCAACACCGAGATATCTAAGATTGAAAGACTCCGGGTGTCCCATCGATGCTCTCAGCGCGCCCCATTTCGATGTCACGGGTCCGTTTGCGAATTCTATCAGATCGAGGGCATCCTGGATATAGGGTTGCAGTTCGTTCAGCGGGACGACCTCTCCGGCGTTGAACTGGCACGACATTCCACAGTTAAGAATTGGAAGCGGTTCTGCGCCCATATCTTCAGCCATAAGGAAGTATTCATAGAATCCCAGCCCGAAACTCTGAAAATAGTCGGGAGCCGGGCGGTTTCTCATTTCCGAATTCCAGCGGTTTGTTATCAGTTTGCGTTCTTCGACAGGCCCTGTGGTAAGCTTCCACTGGTACCTGTTCTCGAGGTTTCTTCCCTCAACAATACAGCCGCCGGGGAACCTGAGAAAACCCGGCTTCAGGTCGGCGATCATCTGAACGAGGTCTTTCCTCAGTCCACCGGGCCGGCCCTTCCATGTGTCGGCCGGGAATAGTGATACCATATCTAAGTCGACTGAGCCAAGGCCCATAAAAAGCAGCTGGAGCTTAGCCGAAGGGTCAGTAGCAGAGGATGTCATCGTCGCCTCATGCTTTTTCCAGTCGCGGGTGAGATCCAGAATTTCCGAGGTCCCGATCACAGTACCGTCGGAACTGATCAGCTCTGCCTTCATCCTGATACCTGAACCTGAGGATATCCTTGCATTGACTGATAAATTATACAGATTATCCTTCCTAATGCCCATACCACGGAATCCCTGGTTAGAGATACCAAAAGCTCCCTTGGCGGCGTCAGCATGAACTACTACATAATGAGGATTATTATGGTTTGCAGGGCTGTAGAAGGTAGGCACGACCCTGCCTATCGCATTCTGCCTCACCTGCTCCCATCCCGTCATCGGATGAGTGAATTCAAAAGACCTGTTTTTGACAAGCTCGCCATAAACACCTCCGTCGGCGGCAAAATTAATATCCTCGAAGAAGACTCCCCACATAACAGGCTGTATCTCAAAGAGCGGTGAGCCTGCATCTACTGATATATCATGAACCTGTTGTGCCGTGAGTTTTGCCGTGAAGGCAACAAACAAACCCACAACTATGATGAATATAACCTTTCTTTTCATTTATATCCGGTTTTGAATTAATAGCTGTAAACTGATAAAAGCATCATAGGTCTGAAGCAGATAAACTGTCAGTTCACCTTTTATTAAAGATTACCTTTGCTCCTGCATCATAAAGTTTCTGCGCCGACTTTCTAAGATCTGCTTCAGGTATTTTTACAATCTTCCGGTCGTATGTAAGCAGACCGTTGGTTTCAATTTCGACGTCGGTGGTCTGAGTATAAATGGCTGCCGACAAACCTCTTTCTACAAATCTCGCTATCTGGTCGAGGTAGCTGTCATAGACCCTGTAGAGAGTATCGGCATCGGGATAGGAACGGTAGCCCCAGTTGTTTTTGTCGAGCCAGGTATGTCCTTCGAGTGGTAAACCGAGGCCGCCGAACTCACCGAGAGCAAGAACCTGCATATCGCCGAATATTTCCGGTTTGGGCATAACAGGTCCCGGATAATTATGCATGTCCAGAATATGACCTACCTGGTGGAAGTTACCTCCGCTTGCGCTGTTAACCAGCCTTGAAGGATCTTTCAGCATGGTCTGGTTTGTTATCTCTGCACTTTTAAACTGCCCCCATGCCTCGTTGAAGGGTACCCACACCACTATACATGGATAATTATAAAATGCGTCGATTATTGCATTCCACTCTCTCCGGTATATCTCTTCCGATTCGGGTTTGCGTATCTTGTCGCTGCCTCCTTCCATTCCGGGATTGGTGTTCCATCTTGTTCCTCCAAGGTCTCCGCTGGGCATATCCTGCCATACCAGCATACCTGTCTTGTCGCAGTGATAATACCAGCGGGCAGGTTCAACCTTCACATGTTTACGGATCATATTAAATCCCATCTCCTTTGTTTTCACAATATCAAAAAGAAGGGCTTCATCGGTTGGTGCCGTATAAAGACCGTCAGGCCACCATCCCTGGTCAAGAGGCCCGTACTGGAACACAAATTTATTGTTAAGCATCATCCTCAGTACTCCGTTGGCATCGGGCTGGACTGAGATTTTTCTCATTCCAAAATAACTTCTCACCTCATCGACTGTTTTGTTCTTCCTTATCAGCTCAACTTTAAGATCATAGAGCCACGGGTCGTCAGGAGACCAGAGTCTGGGGTTATTGATATTCAGGATCGCCTCCGTTCCGGGTCCCGACATCTTTTCTGAGATGATCCTGTCACCTTCAAGGGCACTGATCCTGAACATGTCGCCTTCTTCAATGCTGGCTGCCTCCACACTCACTGATAATAACTGCCTGTCTATGTCGGGAACGATCTTCAGCGAAGAGATGTGAGTTTCAGGAACTGCCTCAATCCATACGGTCTGCCATATTCCGGTAACCGAAGTATACCATATTCCGCTGGGCTTAAGAACCTGTTTACCACGTGGTTGCGGACCAGTATTTACAGGGTCTGCTACCCTCAGCTCCAGAAGCTGGTTAGCCCTTCCTTTAATGAAAGGCGTAATGTTAAAGCTGAAAGGATCGTAACCCCCCTTGTGGGATCCGACCTTAACACCATTAAGAAAGATCTCCGCATCCCAGTCCACAGCTCCGAAATGCAGAAGTACATTCTTATTCCTGAATGTTGAAGGGATGGTAAAACCGGTTCGATACCAGAGAATATTATCAGGCCCCACATTTTTGTTCACTCCTGACAGAGCTGATTCTACTGCAAAGGGAACCAGTATCTTACCGTCGTATGTTTTTGGTTTAGGTGCATCCGAAGCAGTAATGGCATAATCCCAGAGACCGTTAAGATTTTTCCAGATATTTCTTACCATCTGAGGTCTGGGATATTCAGGAAGAGGGTTAAGAGGATTAACCTTCTTCGCCCAGGGAGTTGTGATTTTGTTGCCGGCTATTTTCCATCCCTCAACCTGTGCGGAAAGTAAACCTCCGGCAAGCATAACTATTAATAACAATGACGCTATTTTTTTCATAATGATTGTATTTTAAAAAATTTAGCCTTTTAAACTATAAGCCGGCTGAAGTCAACAAAATTAACATTTCAATATTCCCGGGCAAACCACGGCATGGGTAAAAATACTGCTTTATGATTTAACTGTTACCGAAAAGAGGCCGACGGCCTTTGAAATTTAACAAATCTTAGTAAATTGCATCTTTAAGGGTAGTTTCAGGGCTTCAATCTTTATGTTTATATCTAATTAAAAAATATACTATTATGGGAGTGGAACGTACTTTTGACCTTCTCGACAGGTACAGTCAGTTATACATCGAAAAGGATGATGCGTTATGCAGTAAAATGAACGGCAACTGGATTAAGATCAGTTCGCGGGAGTATATTGAGAAATCATACAGCTTCAGTTACGGACTTCTTGAAAAAGGCCTGAAAAAAGGCGACAAGATCATTACCATTACCAATAACAGACCAGAATGGAACATTGCCGACATGGGTATGTCAATGATAGGTGTGGTACATGTTCCAGTCTTCCCGTCACTGAGCATTTCAGATTACCGGTATATTATAGAACATTGCGAGGCTTCAATGATACTTATCGCCGATAAAAAAATGCTCAGGAATGTGATCCCGGCAATAGCCCTCACCGGCAGAGACATACCGGTATATTCTTTTGAAGATGCTGATGAAGCCAGGAACTGGAAGGAGATCCTCGACCTTGGAAAAGCGGTTGCAGGCAAACATGGCAATACGGTTGAGAATATAAAAGCCAGCATTAAACCTGACGATTTTGCCTCGCTCATATATACTTCCGGGACAACAGGCAGACCTAAAGGTGTGATTCTGACACACCGCAACATGGTTTCAAATTTTCTGGCAGCTGCTGAGGTATTCAGGCTCAATGAGTCAGACAGATATCTGAGCATACTTCCCCTGTGCCATGTTGGCGGCAGGATGGGTAATTATCAGACTCAGTACAGCGGAAGCAGCATCTACTATGCCGAGAGTATGGGAACTATTGCTTCCAACATGGCTGAAATAAAACCCGATGGCTTTGATGCAGTTCCAAGGATACTGGAGAAATTCTATGATGTCATCATTTCGAAAGGAAACAAACTCAGTGGAATTAAGAAGAAACTCTTCTTCTGGGCTGTAAAACTGGGTCTTAAGTATCAGCCCTTCGGACAGAACGGCCTGCTGTACGAGATCCGTCTTAAGATAGCCGACAGGCTGATATTCAGTAAATGGAGGCAGGCACTTGGTGACAGGGTGAAGATAGTGGGATGCGGAGGAGCAAGCCTTCAGCCAAGACTGGAGAAGGTATTCTGGGCCGCAGGGATAAAAATTATAAATATGTATGGCCTTACCGAAACCTCTCCCATCATTACCATTAACAGGACGGAAAAAGGTATGGTAAAGCTGGGCTCGGTAGGTATGACCATTGAAGGTGTTGAAGTGAAGATCGCCGGCGATGGCGAAATACTATGCAAAGGACCCAATGTAACACCCGGATATTACAAGGACCCTGAAATGACAAAGGAAGCATTCGATGAAGATGGTTGGTTCCATACCGGAGATATCGGACATATTGAAGATGGTAAATTCCTCATGGTGACAGACAGAAAGAAAGAAATATTTAAATTGTCGAACGGGAAATTCATTGCTCCCCAGGTGATTGAAAACCTTTTCAAGGAGTCGCCCCTGATAGACCAGATAATCGTGATAGGCGAACACCAGAAATTTCCGTCGGCTATTATAATGCCCAACTTCGGCTATTTCAACGACTGGAAAAACTCAAACCTCATATCATTTGAGAACTATGAAGAGCTGATCTCAAATCAGAAAGTTCAGTCCCTGTTCACGGAAGAGGTCGAAAAGCTTAACAAGAAACTCTCAGCTCCGGAGAGGATAGCACGATTCCGTCTTGTTCAGGATGAATGGTCGCCCGACACGGGAGAACTATCTCCGACACTGAAACTGAGAAGACATTTCATCCATGAAAAATATAAAGGTCTTATTACACAGGTATACCCTAAATAGTATTCAACGAGCTTCTCATAAAAGAAGAAATTTATTTTCTCTGACCTTAGCTTTCCAAAACAACCCGGCCAGATTATGAAGTTAGTCAAAGTCACAGACAAAAAAACTGAAAAACTATTTCTCAAAACGCCAAGAAGTATATACAGGGACGACCCTGTATGGGTTTGTCCTCTCGATGCCGACATAAAAACCATATTTGATCCTGCAAAAAACACTTATTTCAGTCATGGCAAAGTTGAAAGATGGGTCCTTATTGACGACAGAAACAAGCTGTCGGGCAGGATAGCTGCCTTCGTGGATTTCAATCTTGCATATACCTACGATCAACCCACAGGAGGTATCGGTTTTTTCGAATGTATCAACAGCAGGGATGCAGCAAATATGTTGTTCGACACTGCCAGGGAATGGCTCAGGAGCGAGGGTATGGAGGCTATGGACGGACCCATAAATTTCGGGGAAACAGACAAGTACTGGGGACTGCTGGTGAACGGATTCACACACCCTTCATTCGACGTACCCTATAACCAGCCTTATTATAAGGATCTGTTCGAATCCTATGGCTTCAGGGTCTATTATACCATGGAAGGCTTTCATCTCGACATCACGAAACCCATGCCCGAAAGAGTCATGAAAATAGGATCGTGGGTACTCAACAAGCCGGGTTATGAATTCAAACATTTTTCATGGAAACATGAAGCTGAGCTGACAGCAGATTTTGCTGAAGTTTTTAATGAGGCATGGGCATCTTTCAAGAAGCATTTCGAACCGCTCGACCCGGCTTATATAAGGGAAGTACTAAGAAAAGCCAAACCCATCGTTGAAGAAAAATTCATCTGGATAGCTTATTTCGAAGGCAAGCCAATAGCCATATATCTTATGTTCCCCGACCTTAACATGATCCTTAAACATTTAAACGGTAAACTGGATCTGCTTAGCCTGATAAAATTCCTGTGGTTGAAGAAAAGGAAAGCTATGACCCGCGCCAAAGGACTGCTTATGGGGGTGATCCCGAAATTCCAGAATCACGGCCTGGAATCGGCTTTCATTTATAACCTTACAAACGTGTTCAGGGAAAAAACACATTATACCGAAATAGAATTTTCATGGGTTGCCGACTTCAATCCCAAAATGAGAAAGATCTTCATAGCAGTGGGATGTAAACCTGTAAAGAACTATATAACATACAGATACCTGTTCGACCCGACAAAAGAGTTCAAACGGTATCCAATTCCTGAAGAATAATAATATATGAAATACGACATTATCATTATTGGTGGCGGACTCGGAGGACTGACCGCCGGAGCTAAACTTTCAAGAGAGGGAAAGAAGGTCCTTCTCATTGAGCAGCATGACCGCCCGGGAGGCTGTGCCACCACCTTCAGAAAAGGGGATTTCACTCTCGAGGTAGGTCTTCATGAAATTGACGGACCCAGTCCCATCGACCTCAAAACCAAACTGTTTAATGAGCTCGGCCTGTTCGACAGGGTGGAATTTATTAAATTACCCGAGTTCTATCACTTTGTAAACGACAACATAAGAATAACGATTCCTCACGATCCACAAGAGGCGGCCACGATCCTTAAAAAGGCCTTCCCCGGCGAGGAGAAGGGTATAGATTCATATTACTCCCAGGTACTTAATCCCAAAAAAAGAGGTCTGACAAGCGAGGCTCCTGTCGGAGAGATGAGCGTCGGAGAATTTCTCGACTCGATAATCGCCAACGAAAACCTGAAGCTGGTGCTGCTGGGCAATCTTGGTTATTTTCACGACGATCCCTACAGTCTGTCCCTTACATATTACTGTGCCGCACAGTCACGATATTTTAACGGGGGAGCAAGTTATATAAAGGGCGGATCACAAATGTTATCGGATTTTCTGGCAGATTACATCAACAGCCACGGAGGAAAAGTGCTGCTCAATCACCTCGTGACAGAATTTATCACTGACAATGGAGAACTTTCAGGAGTCAGGTGCATGAAAAAGAATAAAAGGGGTGAAAAGGTCGAGGAGGCATGGGCCGATGAGATAATAGCAAACGCGTCAATGCCGGGAATAGCTTCTATGCTGCCTCAGGAAAAAAGCAAGATCCTGCTCGGACTGATTGGTGATAAAAAGCCGGGAGCATCACTGCTGACTGTATATTTCGGATTCGACACCCTGTTGAGTAATATTGGCAACACTCATTACTCGACATTCGTGTATGACGGCTCCGTGAAATCGCAGATAGACATCCTCGGCAACAACAAAGGAGACTTTGAAAAACGCAGTTATACTTTTGTCGATTACGGACAGGTGGATCATACACTGGCAGAAGGGGGTAAAAGCGTCGGCGCCCTGTGTTGTATTGATTACGCTGAAAACTGGGAAAACATGCCTGAAAAGGAGTACAACCTGCGTAAGGAAGAAGTAGCCCGGATCTTCATCCGGAGGCTTGAATCAATAATCCCGGGTATTTCCGGCAGGATACTCTACCATGAAGTTGCCACCCCGCTTACCATAAAACGTTATACTCTCAACCCCGGGGGCGCCGTTTACGGCTTTGAACAGCTTCCCTTCAATATGCCTGTCGACACATCATCTGTAGCCGGAAACCTTCATTTTGCATCGGCATGGACAAGGACGGGAGGGGGCTTCTCAGGAGCCATATATGCAGGATATTTCTGCGCTTTGAACGTACTGAGGAAAAAACAGGCCACAAAATAATAAGCATCCCTCTCTGTCAGCATAAAGCGGAAGTTTCAGATTATCCTTTTGATCCTGTCGGTAATGGTTTTATTCAGGATTATCGGCACCTGTTCTTCGATAGTATTAGCCGGATCAAGGTTAAGAGTCTTGACGTCGCTGATGCTCAGACGCCTCACAAGAAGATGAAGCGCGAGAGTGAAATTCTCCCATGCGGGAAGTGTATAGTCGCGCGACAGTATCCTGTCAATAAGAACAAACTTGAAGTCGCCCTCGAAGGAATGTTCCCTCAGTGAATCGAAACTGCTTTCGAGCTTTATTTCCCCTGTCTTCTTGAGGTCTTCGAGTACCTCCCTGAAATACAGATTGATCTTTGGTTCCACCTTGAAGCCCAGATGAAAATCAACTCTGATAAGGATGCCCGGAATGATCTGGGTAACCTGGTAATCGAACCTGTTTGGTTCTTCAACCCTGTCGACATGCAAAAGCCAGTAAATGCTTGCCCGTTTCGGCTGCTTATGGAATATTGAATATATAACCTTCGATTCCACCTGGTCTTTCCTGTTGGCCCTGATTATGTAGACCAGGTTGGTGGCAAACCTGGGCACCGAATCATCCCTGCTGAGGTCGCGGAACAGGTCTAGATACCTGTCGAGGTCAGCAAATGTGATATATCTGTTCTTAATCTTGCGGCCGAAATACCAGCCGTACATTACCAGAAAATAAAATGACGCCAGAAGAATGGTGAACCATCCGCCGTGAGATATCTTGTGCAGGTTTGCTATCAGGAAACTTCCCTCGAGAGTTATGAAAACCATGAAGAAAAGCAGCACAAGCCGGTGGTTAACGCCTTTAATAAGAAGATAATACGACAAAAGCAGCGTGGTAAGTATTTCCGTTATGTTTATAGCCAGTCCATAGGCTGCATTCATATTTGAGGATTCGCGGAAAATGATCACGGTGACGCTGCAGGCAACGAGCAGGAACCAGTTCATCAGTGGCAGATACACCTGCCCCCGGAGCCAGGTGGGATGAAGTATCTTGAACTTCGGCCAGAAGTTGAGAGAGACGGCTTCACTGATCAAAATGAAAGAACCGCTGATAATAGCCTGACTGGCTATTATGGCTGCAAGAACGGCAAGAATAATCCCAGGTATCAGAAACCATGACGGCATTATCGAAAAGAAAGGATTCACGTAGGCTCCCTTCTCCATATTCATCAGCAACCATGCACCCTGGCCAAAATAGTTAAGAAGAAGGGCTGTCTTCGCAAACCCCCATGCCACCCTTATGTTCGGCCTGCCACATTGTCCAAGATTTGCATACAGTATCTCCGCTCCGGTAACAGCAAGAAAAACCGCTCCAAGAAGAACGAATCCCCCGGGATATTCTGCCAGGAACCTGTAAGCATAAACAGGGTTGACTGCTCTGAGTACAGCGGGGTTCATTACCAGCTGGGATATACCGAGAGCTCCGAGAGCTATAAACCATACAAACATTACCGGTCCGAAGCCACTTAAAGCATAACGCATCCCGAACTGCTGGATGAAAAAGAGAATGCCAATGATCAGGAGTACTATCGGCACAATCTGTATATCAGGCCTGTACAACCTAAGGCCTTCTACGGAAGAAGTTACGGTAATGGCAGGCGTGATCACTGCGTCGGCAAGAAGTGCCGAGCCTCCTATCATCGTCAGAATAGCAGCCCACGACGATTTTTTACGCAACAGGGCGCTGAGGGCAAAGATGCCTCCCTCCCCGTTGTTATCGGCTCTGAGAGTTATGAGAATGTATTTTATTGTAGCCGATAAGGTTAGAGTCCAGAAAATACAGGATAATCCTCCGTAAATGAGCAGTTCATTGTAATTGGCTGCACCGCCGTTTATAATGGCTCTCATGGCATACAGAGGACTTGTACCGAGATCACCGAAAACAATTCCCAGGGTGATCAGGGCTCCGGCCAGGGAGTACTTTGTGAAATCAGGGTTATTGTCTGTCTTTTTCATGATCAGCATGGCAATATTGTCAGATACTGCCTTCTTGAAGATGACAAAGTTATAAATATTTTATCTTTGCCTCCAATGCAGCTGATAAATCAAACATAATATGATCAGTAAAATCAGGAAGGCTCTTTTGTTTGCCGTCATAATAATAAGCATCCCGCTGCAGGGTAACGGTTCAGGGCAGCAGGATATGACACTGCTGTTCATCGGCGACATTATGGGCCACGACACTCAGATTAACTCTGCATACAACAGAG
>JAFGXX010000213.1 GCA_016936435.1 Bacteroidales bacterium | reverse complement strand
GTCGAGAGCCTGCATTTCGGGCTGAACATAGGAAGTCGTAACAAGAGATTTTCCCATTCGTATACATGCCGAGGCAATCAGAACATGATATTTATAAGGAAGGAAAGATACGGCAATGTCATTTTCATTTACCAGTCTGTCGAGAGTTACAGCATCGTCGGTTGACCAGCGGAGTGAAGTGCCATTGGGATGGCCTTTTATCATCCTGTCGGCTTTCTCCCTGGTGGTTGTTGCGATTGTGACAAGGAAGCCTTTTTCAAGGAGATATTCGACCATTGGCTTTACGACAAGGCCTGCACCGAGTATCAGAACTTTTTTCATAAAAATCAGATTTAAGGGTACAAGTTAAAGAAACGATTTCATATAAAACATGATTTTTATCTCTGTGTGATTTCCATGTACTTACCCTCCTCCCGATAATCGGTGGGAGGCTTAGAGCGTGCGACACGGCATGGTCGTTCCTGACCTGTTGAGTTCCACTGAGAAAATTAGTTTAAAAATGTATCTTTGTTACTGTTCAGGAAAATTCAATCGTCTCCGCCAAAAGGAACTTAATGCCAGAGCATCCCAAATACGTTGAAACGCCGCTTATGAAGCAGTATTATGCAGTGAAGGCGAAGCATCCCGATGCGATACTGCTTTTCAGGGTGGGGGATTTTTACGAGACCTTCGGTGAAGATGCAATAAAAGCATCGCAGATACTTGGTATAACTCTGACGAGGAGGGCTAACGGTTCGGCTTCTTTCGTCGAACTTGCAGGCTTCCCTTTTCATGCTCTCGATACATATCTTCCAAAACTCGTCAGGGCAGGTCAGAGGGTGGCAATATGTGAACAGCTTGAAGATCCGAAGCTGGCAAAGAAAATAGTAAAACGAGGCATAACCGAACTTGTCACACCCGGAGTGTCACTTAATGATAATGTGCTCGACCATAAGGAGAACAACTTTCTTGCTGCTGTTCATATCGAAAAGAAGATCGCGGGAGCAGCTTTTCTCGATATTTCCACAGGCGAATTCCTTGTTGCGGAGGGGACTCCCGAATACATTGACCAGATTATGAATAATCTTCAGCCCAGGGAGGTGTTGCTGGAAAAGAAGAAGAAAGAAATATTTTTTGAGACCTTCGGAACGAAGTTCTACACCTACCGCCTCGACGACTGGATTTTCACTTCTGATGCTGCAAATGACAGGCTTCTGAAACAGTTTGAGACAAGCTCGCTGAAAGGATTCGGGATACATAATCTCAGCTACGGGATCATTGCCGCAGGAGCCATTCTCTACTATCTCGACATAACACAGCATGAACAGCTGGGTCACATTACAAATATCTCCCGGATTGAAGAAGACAGGTATGTATGGCTCGACAAGTTCAGCATCAGGAACCTGGAACTTTTTCATTCGCCCTATGAAGGAGCCAGGACTCTGACCGACGTGATGGACCAGACAGTCTCACCCATGGGAGGACGTTTGCTGAAACGATGGATTTCCCTTCCCCTTAAGGATATACAGCCTATAAATGAGAGGCTCGACGTGGTCCAGTATTTTTTTGAGAACAGCGCAGTAAGCGATGAAGTAGCATCATTGTTTCGTCAGATAGGCGACCTGGAGAGGCTGATCTCAAAGGTAGCCGTGAACAGGATAAATCCGAGGGAACTCGGGCAGCTGAAAAGAGCGCTAAGGGCAACAGAGCCTCTCAGGGAGCTGTGCCTTAACAGCGGATGCCCTCCTCTCGTAAGGACAGGGGAGCAGATCAACCCCTGCAGGATCCTTTCCGACAGGATAGAGAAGGAGTTGCACCACGATCCTCCCGTTCAGGTTAACAGGGGTAATGTAATTGCAGAGGGTGTATCGGCAGAACTCGATGAGCTTAGAAGAATACTTTACAGCGGGAAGGATTACCTTGCTGAACTTCAGAGCAGAGAATGTGCACGAACGGGCATCACAAGCCTTAAGGTAAGCTATAACAATGTTTTCGGTTATTACATAGAGGTGAGAAATACCCACCGCGATAAAGTGCCTCCCGAATGGATAAGGAAACAGACGCTGGTGAGTGCCGAAAGGTATATAACAGAGGAGCTCAAGGAATATGAAAGCAAGATTCTCGGAGCCGAGGAGAAGATATACGATCTCGAAACCAGACTCTTCAACGATTTGGTTCTGGCAGCTCTTGAATTTATTGTTCCGGTTCAGCATAACTCCGCTCTCATAGGGAATATAGACTGTCTGAGGTCATTTGCCGTTATTTCCGTTGAGAACAACTATGTGAGGCCTGTGCTCGACGATTCAAAAATTATCGATATTTCGGGCGGTCGGCATCCTGTTATCGAAAAACAACTTCCCGTGGGAGAACAATATGTGCCCAACGATCTGTATCTCGACACCGATGATCAGCAGGTTATAATTCTTACCGGCCCAAATATGTCGGGTAAGTCGGCCCTGCTGAGACAGACAGCCCTGATAGTCCTGATGGCCCAGACAGGATGTTTTGTGCCGGCCGGCTCAGCGAGAATAGGTATTGTAGACAAGGTGTTTACACGCGTCGGGGCTTCCGACAATATAAGCCTGGGCGAATCGACTTTCATGGTCGAAATGAACGAGACTGCAAGTATTCTCAATAACCTTTCGGACCGGAGCCTTGTACTTCTCGATGAGATTGGAAGGGGTACGAGTACCTACGACGGCATATCGATAGCCTGGGCGATGGTTGAATATCTTCATGAAAGCAAAATGAGGGCCAAGACACTCTTTGCAACTCACTACCATGAGCTTAACGAAATGGAAAATTCATTTCCCAGAGTTCGCAATTTCAATGTGTCAATCATGGAGATGAATAACAAGGTAATCTTTTTGAGGAAACTGAAGAGGGGAGGAAGCGAACATAGTTTTGGGATCCACGTAGCCAGAATGGCCGGTATGCCAAGGAGCGTTGTGAACCGTGCCGATGAAATACTTAAAGAACTGGAACAGGGACATGAAAAGCATTCGGTGGCGAAGCCTGTAGCCGACATTGCAGACACACGTGAAGGCCTCCAGCTAAGTATTTTTCAGCTCGACGACCCGGTGCTTAAACAAATAAGAGACGAACTGCTGCATCTGGATATCGATAATCTCACCCCTGTGGAGGCTCTTAACAAACTCTATAACATAAAAAAATTTCTGAAATAACACCCGGATTTTTTGTCCGGCGCTATATCTTTTGTACCTGATTACAGGCTATCCTGGCAGATAAGTAATATTCTTATTTATTTCATTGATATTGATCAATATACACAATGATGCCCTGTTGTTTCTTTTGTTAATATTGAGAAAAGCTCAGGCTTTTTAAGATTTTTTTTGTATATTGATAAATTACATATATTCTATATCATGTCACAGGCGCAACAGAAAGGCGGATTAAAGGTCGCTGTCCTGGGAGCGGGACATGGAGGCCTTGCGATGGCCGGGCATCTTGCCCTGATGGGGCACAGTGTCAATCTCTTCAACCGTGGAGAAGAGAGGCTATGGGGAGTAAGAATCTCCGGAACAATTGAGATAACAGGCGAGGTGGAAGGTTTTGGCGAGTTGAATATGGCCACGACCTCGATGCAGGAAGCCATACAGGGTGTTGAGTTGATCAATGTGGTAGTGCCTGCCTTTGGTCATCGCTGGATGGCTGAGCAGATGGCGCCCCACCTTGTCGACGGTCAGGTTGTGGTGCTTCACCCCGGAAGGACCTTCGGAGCTCTTGAATTCAGGCAGATACTTAAAAAGCAAAATGTTACTGCCGATGTTATCATAGCTGAAGCTCAGACTTTTATTTATGCTTCTCGTGCCACAGGGCCTTCACAGGTCCATATCTTCAGGATCAAGCATTCCATACCTGTAGCCTCGATAAGGGCTCACCTGATACCGGTCGTTATTAAAAAACTACGTCAGTTTTACCCCCAGTTTGTTCCGGGCGACAATGTATTTAAAACCAGCTTTGAAAATATCGGAAGCGTTTTTCACCCGGCAATCTGTGTGCTTAATGCAGGATGGATAGAAAATGATGTTGATTTCCAGTTTTATGTGGAAGGAGCTACTCCTGCCGTAACGAAGGTGCTTGAGAAGGTCGACGAGGAGAGGATAAAAGTTGCCGAAGCCCTTGGGATAAGGGCAATTTCAGCACGTCAGTGGCTGTATATGGCTTACAGTGCTGATGGAGATACCCTCTTTGATGCCATGAAAAAGAACAACGGATACAGAGGTATTCTTGCACCCACATCGCTGAAAGTCAGATACCTTGACGAGGATATTCCCTACAGCCTGGTACCTGTTGCCTCTGTAGGCAATCTTTTAAAAGTAAAGACGCCAACAATAGATTCAATAATTCAGCTGGGTACTCAGCTTAACGACTGTGATTACTGGCTTAAGGGAAGAACAGCTGAGAACCTGGGAATTACAGGAATGAGTGTCAGAGACCTCAGGCTTCTTGCCATTGGCGAGTCCGCCCTATAAAATAATCGTTATGAAGACTATTCTCGGAGCTGCCATTGGCAGTTGTGTACATGTCGGGGGATTGCATCATTTTCTTAAACTTGCTGAAAGTGAGGGGTATATAACTGAGTCTCTGGGTCCTGCCGTAGCGGTGGCCAGACTCCTTAAGGGAATAGAGGAAAAGGATCCCGACATCGTGGCCCTGAGTTACAGACTCACGCCGTCGGCAGCTTCAGAGCTTTTCACCGATATCGCGAAAGCTTTGCAAAGTGAAGGACTTAAGCGCCCCAGGTTGATCTTCGGCGGTACTCCTCCCGTAGCGGAAGAAGCCCGGAAATCAGGTCTTTTTGAGAAGATATTTGACGGAACAGAGAGTGTGGTAGCGATAAAGCAGTATCTGAGAGGTGGTTATGAAAATAAAGACCATCATTTATATGCTTCAACGCTTGAAGACCGTATAGTGCAAAAATACCCTTATCCGCTGCTCAGGCATCATTTCGGTCGACCTTCGCTGAATGAAACAGTGGAAGGTGCTGCAAAGATAGCCATGTCGGGTGTCCTGGATATACTGTCCATAGGTCCCGACCAGAATGCCCAGGAACATTTTTTCAGACCTGCAGAGATGGATCATAGCCAGGATGGTGCAGGCGGTGTTCCTCTACGGAAACCCGAAGACCTGGAAGCAATTTATGAAAGTACAAGATGCGGAAATTACCCCCTTGTACGTTGCTATTCAGGCACAAGAGATCTTATGAAGTGGGCAGAGATGAGCGTCAGGACGATAAAAAATGCCTGGGGCGCCATACCGCTGTGCTGGTATAGTGTAATAGACGGACGCTCCGCGAGAACCCTTGAGGATGCAATTAAGGAAAACCAGGAGGTAATGCACTGGTATGCCATTCAGGGAATACCTGTCGAAGTGAATGAATCACACCAGTGGAGCCTGCGCGATGCACATGATTCACTGGCTGTTACCATGGCCTTCCTGGCAGCCTATAATGCAAAAAAACAGGGTGTACGTAATTATGTTTCACAATACATGTTCAATAATCCTCCGGGTACATCTCCGGAAATGGACATAGCCAAGATGCTGGCAAAAAATGAACTTATTGAGGAACTATCAGATAATGAATTTTCGGTATTCCGCCAGGTAAGGGCAGGGCTGGCCCACTTCTCATCTGTTCCGGCAGTTGCAAAAGGTCAGCTTGCAGCTTCGGCAGTAGTAAGCATGGCATTAAAACCTCATATCCTTCACGTTGTAGGATTCAGTGAGGGCGATCACGCAATATACCCCGATGAGCTTATCGAAAGCTGTAATATCATTCACGGTGTATTTCACAATACACTGCAGGGGATGCCTGATCTGACAGAAAGTAAAAAGGTGAGAAGCAGAAAAGAAGAGCTTAAAGAGGAAGCCAAGGTATTGCTTTATGAGCTGAACAGAAGAGGAACCGGTCGAAGTGAAGTTCCGTGGTCAGATCCGGTGACGATAGCGGAGGCTATCAGAACAGGACTTCTCGATACTCCTCATTTTCAGGGTAATCCTCACCTGCGCGGAGATATTCTTACCCGTCTGATTGACGGTGCATGGTATGCTGTCGACAGGATCACAGGAGAGAAAATGACTGAAAATGAGAGGGTAAATGCATTGAAAAACATGTGGTGAAGAAGAGGAAATCTTTGTCAGATACATCAGCAGAGGGATAAAACTATAAACATTTCAATATGGCGGGAATAGCAGGAATTGCAGAGGAAGGCGCTGAAACTAAAGTGCTTGGCATGCTTGAGAAGATAAGGCACCGGGGGAAAGACGGAATAGAGATCTTTGGAAGGCAGAATGCGACTTTCGGTGTGGTGTGGAACGAAAGCGAGACCGAAAGTGTGACGAAACACATTGCTGAAGGCAGTGCCGGTTATGAAAACAACCCGGGTAATTTTGTCAGGGTAAAATCTGAAGATGATACCCTGATCATGGTGAGGGATGCAACAGGTGTCGCTCCCCTGTATTATGGAAGGGACAATAACGGCAAACTCTGTTTTGCATCGGAGATGAAAGCACTGTTGCCGCTTACGCCTGCCATAACTGAAATGCTGCCAGGATATTCATTCGACGGAACCCTTCTGACACCTTTTTTTAAAATCAGCACCGGGCAGCATATTCACGACGATCCCGGGCTGATAGCTTCAGAACTTCACCAAAGACTTGACGAGGCAGTAGAGCGGGTCATAAAACCTGATCAGACAGGAGCCTGGTTGTCGGGCGGCCTTGACTCCAGCACAATATCGGCTCTGGCATCGAAGCACACCACCAGGCTTAAGACATTTTCTGCAGGATTGCGGGATGCTTCTGATCTGCACTTTGCACGGCTGATGGCTGAATATATTGATTCTGAGCATCATGAACTTATTGTCACAGAAAAAGACCTGATAAAAGCGCTGCCCGATGTTATATATCACCTGGAATCTTTTGATGCCCTGCTGGTGAGATCGGCAGTTACAAATTACCTGGTTGCAAGAGTCGCATCCGACCATGTCCCGGAAGTCTTTTCCGGCGAAGGTGGTGACGAGCTGTTTGCAGGATATGACTATCTCAGGTCTCTTCCACATGAAGATCTTGAAGAAGAGCTTTTAAATATTACATCAAGCCTTCATAACACTGCCCTCCAGAGAGTTGACAGATGTTCATCGGCTTTCGGAACTGTAGCCCATACCATTTTCACGGAACCTGAGATAGTCGAATTTGCATTCAGCATACCTGTTGAGTACAAAATAAAAGATGCCACGGGTAAATGGATACTGAGAAAGGCAATGGAAGGACATCTGCCTGATATGATCCTGAACAGGCATAAGGCAAAATTCTGGGAGGGCACAGGGGTGGGTGATATGCTTTCGGAACATGCTTCGCGCGAGATAAGCGATGCTGAATTCAATTATGAAAGGCTTCTTCCCGGAGGGCTTATTATAAACACAAAGGAAGAACTGTATTATTACAGGTTCTTCAGGGATCATTTCGGAACAGAAATTGACCTGTCGTGGATGGGAAGGACTAAAGGCAGCCCCGTAGAACCATAATCCGGGAAATTATACTATCTCTTTCTGGTTATGTGAGTTTACGAAGAGTATCGTTCCGGTACCGTCATATCCGTTCAGCATACTTTCCCCGTCGTGTTTCAGTTGTTTGGGATTGAAACCTATCATTGTGAGAGCTGCCGCAGCTGATTTCTCATTTATCAGGTCGCGCAGGGTAAGCTTCTGGTCTTTAGTGAATATTTCAATATTTTTCGTGGTGATAGGCAGGCGGCCGCTCCTGACAAGTTCGGTGAGCCTTATTCTTGTTTCATCGTATTTGCCGGGAGAGCAGGTCATGAAAACTTTTATGTTGGATTTCTTCCATGTCGGGTGACCGGCAATAATAAAGCTGAGGAGTATCAGCAGGCTCGCGTTTTCAGGGTCTTCAAAGTCGATCCAGACATGTATCCCGTTTTTGAAGTTCATTTCTTTTCTGCTCGAAGCCAGAATACATATATCAAAGTTACCTGCCCTGATGAGTCCTGTGTTCTCTATAATGCTGTCGAGATCTTCAGGATTTTCCTTGTCATATTCAAAGATGATCATGTTATTCTCCATGCCTGCTATTCCGGGCAACTGAATTGCCTGAGCCAGCGCTGATGTGTATGAAGGTGATATCAGGGAATCGACATAAACATGATTGTTGGTCGTGTCGTACAGTTCAATGAGTTTTGCCAGTTCTTCGGCAGCCCGCTGACTCGTTGCCCTGGAATAATATCCTTCAATACGGTGGAGGTAAGTCCCGAAGCCGTATCTGTATGAGATCCAGTTAAGAAGCTGAAAAGCCCTGGCACGGATAAAAGAATCTTTGGAAATACAAATTGCACTTGGCCTCCATTCCTTGAGTTTCTTTTTACTTTCCGACCGTTGAAGGTAGACCTGGAGATTTCGGTTTATCTGAAACAGGGCATTTGCAAAAAGCGATTCGAGACCTTCTCTTTCGCGATGGTATTTGCTGATATACAGGTATAAAATAACCATTACGACTATCGACAGGAGGGCATAGGGCGCACTTATTCTGAACATAACCCATACGGCAATAAGGAAGCCGGTAAGGGAAAGGAACCATCTCGACCGGAAGGATGGACGATAAGAAGGCGACGATCCGAAGTGATTGAGAAATGAGATCAGGCAAAGAGATCCGTAAGTTACAAGAAAGAACATTGATATTATCCCGGCAACGGCATTCACATTACCAAGTGCAACAAATAGCAGTGCAATGATCACCGTTATCAGAGTTGCGTTTGCCGGTTCATTGTCAGATTTCCTGCCCTGCGACAGCCATCTGTTAATTTTTTTCAGGGGAAAGGAGTCGTCAAGCGCCAGTGCCTGGAGAGTCCGGGGAGCAACCATGATTGAACCTATCGCCGACGACATTGTTGACGCTGCCAGACCAAGAGGTATGATAACACTCCCGAAAATTGCTATTTTACCCATGATCAGCTGGTCGGCCAACAAATCCTCGGAACTGGCGGATATAGCCAGTTTGTAAACTACAGCAATGTAAATAAAGAAGCCGGCAATGGTAGCAACAATTGTTCCTCTGGGTATTGATCTGGAAGGATCCTTCAGATCGCCGGAAAGTCCTACACCTGCCGTCATGCCCGTGAAAGCAGGAAAAACAATTGCAAAGACAATAAAAAAATCATCCATATTCCTCAGTTCCCCTGAGGGGATTGCTTTTCCCGTCAGGGCACCGTATTCTGTCTGTCCGAGGAAGAAGAGAAGAAGGGAAAGAAAAAGTAATCCCACAACAACATAGAGCATTTTGACACCCATGTTTGCTCCCTGTTTAAGGATGATGTATCCCAGAATGATCATCACCGGGATGCTTATTACCTGTCGGGGCAGTGTAATGTTCAGGTTGCTGGCAAAGTAATTGAAAGCGAACTCGAAGGCTTCGGTAAATGCAATTATATAGAATGCCACGCTTATTGCCTGAGACAGGAACAGGGCGAAGCCTATCGTAGCTCCGATATTGAGACCGAAGGAGCGTGACATGATGAAGTATTCGCCTCCTCCTTCGACCCTCTTGTTCGTTGCAATTTCCGACAATGCGAAAGCTGTGGGAATGGTAAGGGAATGGCCAAGGAATATCAGCAGAAGGACACCCCAGAAGCCCAGAGTCCCGACTGCAAAGCCGAATCGCAGGAATAGTATTGCTCCTAAGATGGTGGAGATTGCCGTCATAAATACCGGTAATGTCCCGAATCTCCTTGTTGTGGTTGCTGGCTGCATAATACTGTGTCGTATTTATTGTCTTTTTGGGCCCTTAAGATATTAAAAAATGCACTATCCGGTAAGTATTATGAATTTGTAAAGAGCCTGAGTATGCCAAGTATCTGTGACTGATCCTTTAAGTTAAAACTGGCATGTGTAGGCTTACATCCTATTTTTATAGTAAAACCTCTGTCGGCGACGGCCTTAAAGAGATCTTCATCAGTCCGGTCATCGCCAATGGCAATAATGAAATCGTAGTTGTCTTCACTGATGATGCGGTTTGCCATTATACCTTTATCGTATAATAAACTTTTGATCTCCACCACTTTGTCGCCTTCCAGCACCTGCAGTCGTGGATCATTTTTAAGGAGTTCGGAGATGTCGTCCCTGAGCTCATTTATCCTGAGCTGGGCTATATCCTCATCTGCATTGCGGTAATGCCATACCAGTGATGCATGCTTATCTTCGATCATGGACCCGGAACAACGGTCGACATAATCTTCGAGCAAGGGTATGAACTTGCTTTTCCATGAGAGGTCTATATCCTGCAGTTGTTCCCATTCTTTTCCCGGATTCCTGAAAAGGTAACCATGTTCTGCAACCAGGGTGGCGTCGATATCCCTGAACTGTGTTTCGAGGAACTCGCCTGAGCGGCCGCTTATAATGACCAGTTTATTGAAGGGATCCGAGGCTATTTTCCTCAGAATCTCACCTGTTTCTTCATTCAGCAAAGCCATTTCCGGAATGCTTACTATCGGTGTCAGGGTACCGTCGTAATCTATCAGGAAAAGGCGCTTACTGGTCTTCTGATATTTATCCCTGATCTTCGCCAGAGTATCATTATTGAGATAGTTTACCTTAAGCTTCCGTTTTTCTTCTTTTACTTCATTTACCTGGTTCAGAAAATCTTTGGTCCACGTGAATACATCATATCTCCTAAGACGGTTTTGCATCTTAAGGACTCTTTTTTCTTTTTCTTCTTCAGGCATTATAAGAGCTTTATTAAGGGCATCGGCTGTTTCTTCAACATCGGTCGGGTTGATGATTATTGCCTCATTCAGTTCTGTTGCCGCACCTGTCATTTCGCTGAGCACCAGCATCCCGTACCGGCCTTGCTGGCAGGCAATGTATTCTTTTGCCACGAGGTTCATTCCATCCCGCAGAGGGGTTATCAATCCAACATCGCTGAGGTTGTATATGGCAATCATCTCATGGAAAGGGATGGACCGGTACTGATAGATCAGGGGGCGCCAGTCGAGAGTGCTGTATTTTCCGTTTATGCGTCCTGTTGTAGCTTCTATTTCCTTTTTCAGCTCACGGTATTCACGTATCATGTCGCGTGAAGGCACGACTACCATGTTAAATACCACTTTATAATGCCACTCCGGGAATAATTCAAGGAAGCGTTCATATGCCTGAAGCCTTACCAGTAAGCCTTTAGTATAATCAAGCCTGTCGACTGAAAAGATCAGTTTTTTATCGCCCAGGTATTTTTTAATCTTTTTCTTGCTGTTGTTTGTTTTGGGTGTAAAACAGGCTTCATGGAACTTGTTGAAATCTATACCTATAGGGAATGCGTCGGCCTTGCAAATCCTGTAGTTGATTGAAATAAAGTTACGGTCGTAACTGTATCCGAGAGTTCTTTTAACTGACTTAATGAAATACTGGGTGTAGTCGTTAATATGAAAACCCACTACATCGGCCCCGGTAATTCCTGTAAGTATTGCTTCACGCCATTTACGGGGCAGAAGTCTGAACATCTCGAATGAAGGGAAAGGAATATGAAGAAAGAAACCCATATCCGAATCAGGATATGCTTTTCTGATGAGCCCGGGAAGCAGAAAGAGCTGATAGTCGTGAACCCAGACGAAATCACCTGGTTTTAAAATTTCCTTAACCTTTTGAAAAAATAGTTCATTTGCCGTGACATAGGCATCGAAATAGCTATTATCGAATACAGTGCCAGACACAAAATAATGGAACAATGGCCATATTGTATCGTTGCAGAAGCCGGCATAATATTTATCATTCACCTTTTTTGGTATGTCCACAGGGTGGAGTTCAACTGCCGCGCTCACGCTTATATTTTCCAGTCTCTGGTCGCCGGTTCCTATCCATACTATTTTTGCTGATCCGTCATCCGACGGTTTCATTTTCTGCGACAGGGAGAGTATGGCCGAGACCAGTCCCCCTGCATTCTGTACAGCCTGATATTCTCCTTTCTTTTTTACAAGGCTGAAAGGAAGCCTGTATGCAACGATAATGATCCTTTTAAAATCGAGGTTGTCTATTGTTTTCAAGTCTTACTGGAATATTGGTTTGTCAATCTTTGTTGAAAGTCGGTAAACTGCATTTACCAGTCCTACATGACTGTAAGTCTGCGGGAAGTTGCCCCACTGACCGAAATTTTCATCAGCGTCTTCACTGAAG
Source organism: Bacteroidales bacterium (assembly GCA_016936435.1). Lineage (GTDB taxonomy): Bacteria > Bacteroidota > Bacteroidia > Bacteroidales > VadinHA17 > LD21. The sequence goes on along the minus strand of JAFGXX010000213.1, from coordinate 9,414 downwards.
AGACCCAGATGATTGGAGGTTTTGATCAGGGTCTCGATGATTCTGAACGCTTTGTCGATCATTCCTATCGCGGCCAGGGCCTCTGCATACCAGAATCCGCATATAATGAATGTATTTCTGGCATTACCAAGGTCGTCATGCTTATACCTCAGAAAAATATTATCAATACTGAAAAGTTCTTCTTCGAGAGCTTTAAGATGCTGAATTGCCCTTCCGCTGTTGGGATTCAGGTAATTCATGGTTATAAGCTGAAGGTTTCCGGCATCCATGTTCTTGTTTCCGACCGATTGCATATATGCCTTTCTGTCAGGGCTATAGCAATCTTCGATATATTTCTGCGCTCTCTCTTTCAGGCGGATAGCTTTCCCGCTTATCTCATTATTGTTTATTGAAGCTCCTATTTTTGCAGCTGCCGAGCATCCGGCCCAGTGAAACAGATAGGTGTAGCAGTGGAACTGGTTGGTGGTGCCGAATTCCCAGGGGCCTGAGTCGGGGATGTCCATGTTTTCCTCTATACAGTTAAGCAGCCATCCTGTAATAATTTCCGACTGGTGAAGATCGATGTAATTAAGTCTTTTGTCGATAAAAAGAGGAAGAAGACTCACCAGTATCTGGCCGTACACATCGTTCTGAACCTGGTAGGTTGCGTTATTGCCTATACGAACAGGTTTGTTTTTGAGGTATCCTTCCAGCAGCAGTATCTTCTCATCCGGAACCGGATCTCCGGAAATTGTGTAGAGAGGTTTTATCTGATTCTTTTCACTGAGGATGATATTACGGATGAAGTCAAAATATTTTTCAAGTTCCTCAAAGTGACCAATATTGTTGAAGGCATTGAGTGTGTAGTATGTGTCCCTCATCCAGCAAAAACGGTAGTCCCAGTTTCGGTGTGCCTGGTCTATCTCGGGAAGGCTTGTCGATCCTGAAGCGATGACTGCCCCCGTATCTTCATACTGGTGCAATTTCAGAACCAGGGCCGATCTTATCACTTCATCCTGGTAAAGCCATGGAATGGAAGTCGACTTTACCCAGTTTACCCAGTATCTCTGTGTCTTGTTCAGAAATTGTTCTGAGGTCTCTGACAGGGGGGCTTCGAGAGGTGCACCGTAGCTGAAAACAAGGTACTGCGTTTTGTTCAGAAGAAAAGGTTTACACTTCGTTATATAATTCAGGGGAATGTCAGTGGTAAGCCTTACATTGGTGCTAAGGTTGAGATAGCGGATATGATTGCTGCCCATAACAGTCTCCGGAATCCTCTTGCCGTAATTGTCTACAGGATTGCATTTTACAACAATATACGGATCTCCCTCAAGCAGTTCTATTTTCCTGAAGAGCATCAGTGGCCTGAAATACCTGTCGTACTGAACAAACCTTGGGGCAAAGTCCACAACCCTGAAGCGTCCTTCGGGCATTTCGAATTCTGTTGCCAGGATGTTTGTGTTTTTCAGGTAATATTGCCGGGATTTATAATCAGTCTTACCTGGTTTGATGCTGAATTCTCCTCCTTTCTTCCTGTCGAGGAGAGAGCCAAATATGAAACTGCTGTCGAATCGCGGCATACAAAGCCAGTTTACATTTGCATCTGTGTCGATGTATGCAAGATAAGAGCAGTTACCGATAACACCGATGTTGTATTTTCTCATTTTTATTTCTTTTTTATTTTGTTTGTGCCGTGAGCTATCAATCCCTCGTAGAATCCTCTGAGAAACTGGCGGGCATTAATACCCAGGAACCTGTTCCTGTAACCACCTTCCTGGATTATCAGGGCAGGCAATCCGGTCCCGGCTATCATCTCTCCATTGATCTGAAAATCCCTGGCAGAGAGCATCCATGTGCCTGTGGGATCTCCCTTTGCAGTATCCAGACCCAGGGCAACGACCAGATAATCAGCCTTGAATTGCTTTATCAGTGAGACAGCCCTTTCAAGGGTTTTTCTATACTCTTCGCCTGTAACCTCTTCTTTAAGGGGGAAATTGTGATTGTAACCCAATCCTGATCCTTCTCCCTTCTCCTCTTTAAAACCGCTGAAATACGGATAAGCAAAAGAGGGATGTCCATGTATCGAAATTGTAAGGATATCGGATCGCTTATAGAAGATATCCTGCTGCCCGTTACCATGATGATAGTCGACATCAAGTATTGCTACCTTTCCGTATTTGCTCAGATGGTTGGCTGCTATTGCGACATTATTGAAATAGCAAAAGCCTCCGAAAACGAATCTTTCAGCATGATGCCCCGGAGGGCGGGTGACAACATAAGCCAGAGGGTTTCCTTCAAGAATCGCATCGGCAGCGCTGAGGGAGCAGTTCACCCCCCATCTGGCTGCAAGGAATGCGTTGATGTTCAGGGGAGTAAAAGTGTCGATACAGTAATATCCTGCTCTCACCGACAGAACTTTTGGAGGTCTGGTGTTATTTCTTACAGGAAAGACATAGGGATATACGGATTCTCCCGGATCCATGCTTGTACATACCTTTTTGAAATATGTATAATAGCCCCGGTCATGTATTTCAAGAATATGCCTGTCGGGGTATTCCATGACCTTTCTTTCGGTTACAACGCCCAGTTTAATTATTTCACGGAGGATGCTTCGGACGCGAACAGGAGATTCAACATATCCTATATCCCTGACATGATGTAGCTGGTGTTTGTCATTAATGAAGAGCAGAATGTTTACATGGTTGTTTCTGATCCTGATCATTTCTTCCCGTGGTTTCGTGTATCCGGGTTCTCTTAGCCTTACCGGGTCATCTTTGACGCTTTTCACAACCATGTCCACATAGTCGGGCGGACAATAATGCTTGTACTTTCTTTCGAGTATGGCCCTGAATATTTTTCTGAGCTCTGCTGCTGCCAGCGCTCTGCCTGTTCCCAGATCGTCGTAAACAAGGTAAGGAGCGCAGTCGTCTGTTTCACTTACGGGAGTTTCATACCTGGTATTGATAACAGGAAATGCTCCATAACGTTCATAAAAGGCCAGCCTCTTTTGATTTTGCGTTAACGCGGCAGGATCTTTGCACAGTGCAGGATCGTCGGGAAGGCATTCAAAGAAAATTCCCTTTGTGCCCAGCGATGAGGCTTCTTCCCTGACCCTTTCATATAAAGACCCTCCTACTCCCGATGTAGGCTTATCGGGAGCTACAGAAAGAAAATCGAGATAGCAAAATTTAAGATCCGACATGTACATCAAAATTGCAAAACCCCTGATATTGCGTTTTGCATCCTCAGCGATGACCAGTGAGGTCTGAAATTTTTTGTCGACAGGATTTACCATCTGGGACGGCAGTTCTTCAATTTGCGACTCACTTATCGCCTGGAACTGAGCCCTGATAATTTTCTTTATTCCATCCATAACCTGCCTGTTGCCTTCAAGAAATGGATTGGTAATTTTGCGTATCCTGAACATTTGACCTGGTTTTTAGGATAATTTGCAGATTATAACAGTAACCGCGAAAGCAGAAAAAGAAATCATGTCATAAGATATCAATATTTTTAACATTTCTCATATTTTTGAGGGTAAATTTATATAATCCTGCGAATCTCCATCTGGTTTCATTAACTACAGATAACTAAACAGGAGTTGCACCGACACGCTACAAAACAATGATCAAAACCTGAAACTATCCCATTGTGAAATGACTGAATACATTATTCTGGCTCTGTGCATACTTATACTTCTATCGTATCTGTTTGATATAACGAGTGTTTATTCCAGGATCCCGGGAGTGTTGCTTCTTATCGGGCTTGGAATAGTGATGCAGATAGTTATTGAAAACACAGATATTGAGATTCCCGACATGCAACCACTCCTTCCGGTGCTTGGGACACTCGGTCTTATACTGATTATCATGGAAGCAACCCTCGATCTCAGAGTAGGAAGGGAGAAGACCGGTATGATCCTTAAATCGGTTTCCGCAGCCATTGTTCTGTTTGCCATCTTTATTACGATCATGACCTTCATTATGGTAAGGTTTTTTGATTATGGAATTATCGATTCGCTTCTGAATTCTATTCCATTCGGCATTATCAGCAGTGCCGTTGCCATCTCCAGTTCGGTGAATCTTAATAAGGAACAGAGAGAATTTATTATATATGAGAGTTCCATTTCTGACATTATCGGAATTCTTTTTTTCGATTTTATACTGATTTACGGCAGCGCTGTCGGTTTCGGATTGCTGAATTTTGCTTTCAAGGGAGTGCTTACAGTTTTAATTGCCATAGTTGTTACCACCGGACTTGCATTTCTTCTGCATAAAGCCACTTATCATATAAATTATATTATTATCCTTACTGTGCTAGTGATGGTGTATGTTCTCGGTGAGCTTATCCATTTACCGGCACTGCTCCTTGTAATGGCTTTCGGAATAGCCCTGGCAAATCACTCGCTGGTTGAGAGAACGAGATTTAACAGATTCATCGATTTTGAAAAATTCAGGACTGACTTCAGCTCTTTCAAGAAGATCATTTCCGAACTTACCTTCGTTGTAAGGTCATTCTTTTTCATAATGTTCGGCTACTATTCCAAAATTGAAGGGCTCTTTAATCTGGGCAACCTGCTTACAGCCCTCGCTATAGTGACAGGCATATACCTCCTCAGGATAATCTTCCTGCGACGGTTCCTGAAGATACCTCTCATTCCGTATCTTTTCTTTTCTCCACGCGGACTGGTCACAATACTTCTGTTCCTTGGCATACCTGCAACATCGCGGTTACCACTCATTGGAGAAGAGGTGGTTACACTGGTAATACTGCTTACACTTGTCTTTATGATGGCAGGTAATTTTCTTTCCCGCGAAGAAAAATCCTTTGAACCGGAGATTATGATAGGTAGCGAGGGGGCAGTGGTTACCACACAGGATGAAGATGAAATATGATAAACGACCAACATAACTACACAAATCAGAATTGAACATAATCCGGTGATAATGAAAAGGCAACTGTTGTCAGGTATTATACTTTCTATGGTATTGTCAATACCGGGGTTATCACAGTCCGGTGGAGTGAAGCAGATACGTTTAACGGATTTTGAGCTTCAGTCATCTGCACTGATTTCTGAATCAGGAGAAGAGTTGTCGATGGCCGGGTATGAACCTGAAGTGTACTGGTTTCAGGTTAAGGTGCCGTGTACGGTTCTCACAGGGCTTGTGAAAAACGACGTATATCCCGATCCCTATTCGGGTATGAATAACATGCTGATACCAGATGCCTCCGACGATTTTAACAAAAAATATGATCTCGGGCGATTCAGTCATCTGCCTCAGGCTCCCAATCCCTGGAAGGATCCATACTGGTACAGGACAACTTTTATGGTGCCGGCAGCCGACAGGGGCAGGCATTTCCAGCTGATATTCAAGGGAATAAACTACAGGGCAGCAGTCTGGGTCAACGGCAGACAAATAGCCTTTCCGGAAAAAATGGCAGGTATGTTCTCAGAATTCAGCTATGATATCACCGAACACATCAAAACCGGAGAACTGAACGGAGTGGCTGTAAAGATCTTTCCGCTTGATTACCCCGGAGAACCTGATGATGAGCAACTTAAGGCACTCGGAGATTTTTATCTCAACGGAGGTCCTACAGGCGATATAGGGAAGAATGTGACCATGCTATGCTCTGTCGGATGGGACTGGATCCCTCCGGTAAGAGATAGAAATATTGGTATCTGGCTGCCGGTATACCTTAGGACATCCGGACCTGTCAGCATAGCCAGTCCGAAGCTGGTAACGGAACTTCCAAATCTTCCTGACACTTCTCTGGCAAGGATTTCGTTAGGATTAAAACTCGTCAACCATCTGAACAACAACGTTAAGGGAATACTGGATGTCAGTATCTCTCCATATAACTTCAAAGGAAGGACCATTAAATTCAGGAAAGAGATAAATTTAGCCGGAAACAGTTTTTCTGAACTTCAGATTGAAGGATCTGACACTCCTGAGCTGATACTGCGCAAGCCTGTTCTGTGGTGGCCCAACGGGCATGGCAACCCTGCTCTTTACAGGATAAGGCTCAGTTATTCGTTACCGGAAGGCCTTTCGGACGATACGACATTCCTGTTCGGGATACGGACTGTCTCATCGAAAGCTGTGGAGGTGAATGGTTCATGGCGAAGGGATTTTTATGTCAACGGAAGGAGAATCCATCTCACAGGAGGAGCATGGGTCCCGGATATGATGTTGAACCGCGACTCGGCGCGGTATGAACACGAAATGCGACTTTGCCGTAACGCCAACATAAACCTTGTAAGGATTTGGGGTGGGGGAGTCACTCCCTGCGATGAATTCTGGGATGCAGCCGACCGTCATGGAATGCTTGTATGGTCCGATTTCTGGATCACAGGCGACACGCAGGGCGAGTTCAAGGGATCACCCGACTGGCCGCTGGAAGGAGATATCTTTAAAAAGTGCGTGGTGAGCACCATTCTGAGGATCAGGAACCATCCAAGCCTTCTGGTATGGACGGGCGGAAATGAAGGTCATGCAAGAAAAGAACTTTATGATTTTATGAGAAACAGCATAATCGAACTTGACGGCACAAGGCCTTTTATACCCAGCTCTTCAGGTTTTGCAAAGCTGCCGGAAGGATGGCCTGCCTCCTGGCCCGATAACAAACCCGGCGGAGTTTACAGCGGAGGCCCTTATACCTGGCAGCCGCCTGAAAATTACTATAAAAAGGTGATAGCTGGCAGAGACTGGGTTTTTAAAGACGAAACAGGAATTCCTTCCATGGTTACCTGGAACAGTCTGCCGAAAGTGATACCCAACCTGGTGTGGGACAGGCAACTGCCTTTTCCCCTTAACAATACCTGGGGTTATCATGATGCAGCTACCGGAAACGGACGCTGGGATCTTTACTACAAGGAAACTGTAAAAAGATACGGAGAAACCTCAACCATGGAGGAATTCTGTGATAAGATGCAGCTTATGAACGCCGATGGCTACCGGGGTATCTTTGAGGCTGCCGGGCATAAGCTGAACGAAACCGGAGGAGTGATGCTCTGGAAGATGAATGCAGCCTTTCCCAGCGTGGTATGGCAGGTGTACGACTGGTATCTTCAGCCCAACGCAGGCTACTATTTCATGCAGTCGGCATGCGAACCACTGCATATACAGCTGAACCCGGTTAACCATACAGTAACCGTACTGAACCGAAAATATGAGCAGGCTTCAAACCTTACAGCCGAAGTTGAAATATTCGATAAAGAATCGAAATCTCTTTTCCGGGAGGAAGCCTGGTTCAGTTCTGGTTTATCAGAAGTAAAAGAACTTACTCAGCTTAACGATTTTTTTGAAAGAAAGCAGGGTATATCGTTTGTTTTTCTGAAACTGAAAGACCGTAGCGGGAAAATAATTTCACGTAATGTTTACTGGCTTTCAGGGGAGAATGACTTCAGGGAACTTGACAAGCTGCCTCAGGCCACTCTTACGGTATCTCCCCCGAAGAAAAAACAGAAAGACAATGAGACTGAATGGAGTTTTAAGTTAACAAATAATTCGCCACGGATTGCATTTTTCATACGTCCGCGCCTATTGGCGGAAAATGAAGAAGTGCTTCCCGCCTTCTGGTCTGCCAGTTACTTTTCGCTGGCTCCCGGTGAAGATATTAGCATCACCGTCAGCACTCCCGGCAATGTGATAAGGGATAAGGATGCGGAGATATCAGTTGAGGGATGGAACATCGACAAAATTACGGTCAGATGATTTTTCATCATTTCTTCATCCTCCGCTTCATAAGTTGGCCCTGACATAGTAGTAAATTGATATTATAACCAATACATCGAAACCTTGAAATTTAATACTATAAGAGTCGGCGCAGGTGCATTCATGATCACATTAATACTGACAGGACTTCCGCTGATGGGCCAGCAGGATTCAACAGTCCTGAAACAGCATTCTGCAGACTCTGCAGACAGTGGTCCGGATTCACCTCATAGCCTGTATGCGGGAGCCGGATCGGGCTATAATATGATTTACATGGGTTCCTCGATATCGGGAGATAAACCCTATTTTTATGAAGGTCTGACTTATGGTTTTAAAAATGAATTCTTTTTATCTCTGTACAATTTTAACCTTGCTGCCTTTGACCCTTTTGTTTCATTTGTTACCTTTTCTGCCTTATATACACATACTTTCAACACCTGGTTCGATATTTCTCTGGGCGTTTCGAGGTATCAGGTGAATACATCGCTTAAAGACACTCTTTTTACAAATTTCTTTTACAGCGACCTGACTCTCGGTCTGGACTGGAAAATCCTGTATACAAAATTATCTGCAGGAACTCTTTTATCGGAGTCTGCCGGATTTTATTTTCAGTTAAGAAATTCAAGATATTTTGAAACAGCTGAATTCTTTAAGGGTAAGGCATATTTTTCATTCGACCCAAATGTTAATCTTCTCTTCGGAACACTGACAGAAACCTCGGAGGGAATGGTAGTAAAACCTCCCTTCAGTTCAGGCCGCCAGGGAGGTGGCAGTTCTCAGGAGACAACATCGCGGTTCAGCCTTATGGAAATCGATTTTTCAGTTCCGGTGTCGTTCAATATCGGCAGATTTACCCTGGATGCAGACCCGGGATACGCTCTTCCGGTTTATAAGGATGCACCTCCTGAGACCAAAGGATTTGTGTTTACACTTAGCCTGATCTTCAAAATATTCTGATGCCGGTTAAAGTTCCATAAGCGGATTTTCATAATTGCCGGTAAAAAAACAAAAAATTCTTTTCTCATACCTAAATTTCATGGATACTTCATCTTGGCCGTTATACCTTTGAATCATAAACTTGACATTAACGTTTAAATTTTAAAATTATGAAAGCAAAAATTCTTTTTACAATCACAGCACTTTTTATAAGTGCAGGAATAATGGCCCAGGAAACCGTTCCCACACAGGCAAGGGAAAGGGCTCAGGCCGGAAACCAGACTCAGGCCCAGGCCCAGACACAGAATCAGGCTGGTGTCATGACGCAGACGCAGGCCGGAACTATGACACAGGAGCAGACCCAGTACAAAAACAAAGGTCAGCAGACTAAAGCTGAGAAACAGGCAAGAAATGCAGCCAGGAAAGCTGAAAAGCAGGCTCAGAAAGAAGCAAAAAAACAGGCTAAGCTGCAGGCAAAAACTCAGGAAGGCCAGGGTGCGATGAACAGGGAAAGGATGGCTGATCCGGCCAAAACCGCTACACAGAACAAGGGTGCAGCACGGCCTGCCGGTCCGGCTAAAACAGCCACTAAAGCTTCAAAAGGAGCTGGAACAGGCGGGAAAAGATAATCTTTTACCAGGTGTAAAAAAGCAGGAGGTTCTTGTCAGAAGGGCCTCCTTCTTTTTTAATTCCCTTTTATCTGGTGCACAACTCTTTGCGGGAACGGGATCTCAATGCCTTCCCTGTCGAACTCAGCTTTTATCCGCTTTCTGAACTCGCC
>JAFGXX010000212.1 GCA_016936435.1 Bacteroidales bacterium | reverse complement strand
GGCGGAGTTTACCCCGTGAAGCGGGGCTGTCATTGGCTTTGCGTCATCCGATTGTCAATTTTACAGATTGAATGACAACTGAATGACAATTGAATGACAACTGAATGACAACTGAATGACAACTGAATAACTACTGTCCCGATAATCGGGAGACAATCGTCCCGACAGTGTCAGGGAGAAAATTCAGAATTTACAGATTCCCAAAAAATAATTAGGTTTGCATTGTATTATAGTTTACAGAAAACCAAAAAAAGCTTGAAATATGAAAATGATCCAGGATTTCAATTTTAAAGGGATAAAGGCAATTGTAAGAGTCGACTTCAATGTGCCTCTCGACAAAGCAACTCTCGAAGTAACCGACGACACCCGCATCAGGGGAGCTCTTCCGACGATAAGAAAGATCACTGGTGAAGGCGGTTCATGTATTCTGATGTCGCATCTGGGAAGACCACAGGGCAGGATGGAAAAATATTCACTGAAACCCGTACTTCCCGTCCTTGAGAAACATCTGGGGCAGAAAGTGCTGTTCGCCGATGATTGTCTCGGGGAATCAGCAGTTACAATGTCAGCCGCCCTGAAACCGGGAGAGATACTTCTCCTGGAAAATGTAAGGTTCTATCCTGAGGAGGAAGGAAAGCCTGTACTCCCTGATACTGCAACCGATGAAGAGAAAAAAGCCGCCAAGGCTGAACTGAAGGTAAGGCAGAAGGAGATGGCAAAGAAGCTTGCTTCCTACGCCGACGTATATGTTAATGATGCTTTCGGTACAGCGCACAGGGCTCACGGATCGACAGCCGTCGTGGCTGATTTCTTCCCAAAAGAAAAAATCATGTTCGGGTTCCTTATCAACAGTGAGCTGGCTGCCATGGACAAGGTGCTTAACAATGCACATAAGCCCTTTACGGCGATAATGGGAGGAGCCAAGGTGTCGGACAAGATACTTCTCATCGAGAATCTGCTTAACAGGGTCGACAACCTGATCATAGGAGGGGGAATGACATATACATTCATTAAGGCCCGCGGCGGAAAGATCGGTAAATCACTTTGTGAAGAAGACAAACTTGACCTGGCTCTTAAGATTCTGGAGAAAGCAAAGGAAAAGAACGTAAACCTTTATCTTCCTGTCGACAGTCTGAATGCCGACAAATTTGATAATGAAGCCGAAACAAATGTCTCTGCTGTTGATGAGGTTCCCGACGGATGGCTTGGACTCGATATTGCAGAAAAGAGCATAGAGCTTTTTTCAGAGGTTATCAAAAATTCAAAGACCATTCTCTGGAACGGACCGATGGGTGTTTTTGAGATGCAAAAATTCTCAAAGGGGACGACAGCCATAGCCCTGGCTATTGCTGAGGCTACGGAAAAAGGAGCTTATTCCCTTATCGGAGGAGGTGATTCGGTTGCCGCCATCAACAAGAACGGTCTTGCCGACAAGGTCAGCTATGTGTCAACAGGCGGAGGAGCAATGCTTGAATATATGGAAGGGAAAAAACTCCCCGGCATTGTAGCTATCAGAGGAGAATAAAACCTGTAACAATTAAAAATGAATGTGGATGGGTGTCGAAGGAATGCTTCGCGACACCCTCCTTTTTTATCCATCTCCTTGAAACAAAAGGCACTGATATACGTTATCTTTGATGCATGAACAGGTTATTTTTAGTCATATTGTTTCTGATTCTGGTTCTTTCCTCATGTAAAGATCCCGATTACCGGATTGATCCTGACACGTCGGGTACCGTTACAATCGATAATACCTTATTCGGTACAGGTCCCTACTATGCAATAGGGTTTAATTTTGACAGAGCTTTGAAAATATCCTCTCTGGCTACCCCTAAACCCGACATCACACTTGGTTATGATGAAGGTAGTGCGATATTCTTTTTACAGACAAATGCAGGGATAAACGGCTTCCATCTTACCGGAGAATACCCCGATCAAACTCTGGCAAAAGAGGCTTTCGACAACCTGACCACATTTAATGTAAACGACTGGGAAGAATGGGCCAATCCGTTGAAGGTGAACCAGGTGTGGTTATACCGTTCAGCCGATGAGCATTATGCAAAGATCAGGATCATTGCACTTTCTGCGGAAGACCTGGATCCGAGAGATTATGCCGAATGCACCTTCGAATGGGTATATCAGCCCGACGGATCTCTAACTTTTCCCGGAAAATGAAAGCTCATATCACCGAAAGGATCTTCAGTGTAACTGATGAAGATAGTTTCAGGGAATGTATGCTTGAGGTGTTCAGGCTCCAGTCGGCCGGCAATAACATTTACAGGGAATTTCTCCGGAGTCTGGGTACAGATCCTCCGCATGTGTCCACATACGGCCAGATACCCTTCCTTCCGGCAGAATTATTCAGGGATAACAGAATAATAACCGGAACATCAGAACCTGAAAGGTTTTTTGAAAGCAGCGGAACTACCGGTTCTGCGGTTAGCAGGCATTATATTACCGATACCTCACTATATGAGAGAAGCCTTCTGAAAGCCTTCACACTTTTCTATGGAGATCCTTCGGAGTATCTGATAGCGGCGTTGCTGCCTTCATACACTGAAAGGGCTTACTCATCCCTGGTATATATGGTGAAATATCTGACCGGGAAAAGCATTTCGCCCGGGAGCGGATTCTATCGCGGCAATCCCGGCTCTCTTATTGAAGTACTAATTTCTGCCCGCGACAAAGGAATGAAGGTTATCCTTCTCGGTGTAAGCTTCGCGCTACTCGACGTCGCCGAAAAATACTCTCCCGATCTTCATGATGTTATAATCATGGAAACAGGAGGCATGAAGGGGAGGAGAAAGGAACCTACCCGCCAGGAACTTCATTCAGTCCTGACGAGGGCTTTTAATGTTGGAACAATACACTCGGAGTATGGGATGACGGAACTGCTCAGCCAGGCCTATTCGAAAGGAGAAGGGATATTCCGTTCACCTCCCTGGATGAAGATACTTATTAGAGATCCTCTCGACCCTCAATCACTTATCTCAGAACCTGGTGTTACGGGCAGTATCAATATAATAGATCTTGCAAATATCCATTCATGCTCCTTTATTGCCACCGGCGATCTGGGCAAAGTGCATGAAGACGGATCCTTCGAAGTTCTTGGAAGGATCGACAACAGCGATATCAGAGGCTGCAATCTGATGATAGAATAAGTCATGCAGTCATGCAGTCTTGCAGTCGTGCTGTCATTAAGAAAAGAAAGACAGGGACCGCAAGACTGCAAGACCGCAAGACT
>JAFGXX010000035.1 GCA_016936435.1 Bacteroidales bacterium | reverse complement strand
TGATGTGAGAAGCGGGCTGCAAGTTCCCGGAGGTAGAGTTTTCTCTGGACGTCGAGATAACCGCAATCGAGAAGGCACTCATTTTCTGTTTCCTGAAGTACGAAATGGAGCATGATACCCAGTTTGTCAGCATGAGAAAAAACCATCTCCCACTGGTCCAGTTTGCTGCAATCAAAGCGATAGCGTTCGTTACGGCCGGTATAAGGCCATACATCTTCACCATCACCCAGAATGTTAAGTGTGAGAAAATAGAAGCTATTCATTCCTTTGGAAGACAGATAGTTGAGAGCGCCAATAATTCCTTTTCCCCTTCCGTTCTGCCATTGCGGATCACCCTCTTTCCAGTCCACGATATGAGGTTCATATAAATGAAGGCCGCTGTTTGGAGCTGCTTCACCGCTCCTGGTCCTGTTGTTTCCCCCGTAATATGTTCCGTCAAACTCCTTGTAACCCAGGAAATTTTCAGGACTGTCGGCACCACCTTTCAGAAATGGTTCACCCGTGCCCTCATGTTTCAGATAACGGGTTCCGTCATATACAAGCCTTCCTTTTGCTCTGAAATCCTTTCCTGTCTTGTCGCTTTCAGATATTGAAATTGTACCTTTCATTCCGTCTGCAGCACCTTTGGTACCGTATCCCGGATTATCAGCCACTGCTATGTTACGGCCTTTAAGAAAGCTTATTGTATAAATCCAGTTTCCTGCAGCAGGGGGGCAGAAGTGTGCACGCCATTTATTTCCTTCTCTCGCCGATGTTTCAGCTGCATTACCGTCTGCCGCAAAATATCCGGGTATGTTGAATTTACGGTTACCATCAGTAAACTCAACGTCGAGGCGGTAATCGGTGAAAGGATTTATTGTGTCATATTCGCTGGTTTCAGGTCCGTCGATTGTCAGAGTCACTTTATGCCATGTAAGAAGTTCTCCTGATATTTCAACAGTAGTTTTTTCTTTACATGAATTGCAAAAAAATGCTGTTAATAAAATAACAGTAAGCGTCAGGGGCAGGTTTTTTGTTTTCATAAGATCTTTATTATGATTTGATTTTTTTCAGTTCTCTTCAATTGCAATGGCCCTGCATGGAGAGCCGTCACAATCTTTAATTTTAAGAGGCAGTGCGATAAACTTAACTTTTTCATTTCTGATCTGGTCGAGATTTACAAGTCCTTCGACGATCACAACGCCGGCGTCAAGGAAAAGGGTGTGTATCAGTGTAAGTTCACCGATGTTGTTCACATCAGCAACTGATGGTGGTTCTACTCCTATTATCCTTATTTTTTTTCTGATTATCCACTTTGCCAGTTCTTCACTTATCCTTGGCAGGGCATTACGGTATAAATTTCTGTCATTAATGTATCTGCTCCAGCCTGTCCTGAAAAGCAATCCCTCTCCCGGCAATGCTGCAGTTGCCTTTTCACCCAGACAATCAGGTGTTAAAAGAGATGAAGGAGCTGTGTCGGGAAGATCGATTACATGACAATCTGCCATGAGTTTTACCAGAGGAAGCTTGTCGATCCCGTCTTCGCCTGTCCTGAAATGTGAAGGTGCATCAATATGAGTACCGGCATGTGAATAAATGTGCAAGGTGGTCGCGTTCCATCCGTTTTCATCTACAGACAAAGACGGTTCGGAGCTAAAGCCGGGTAGCCCGGGTTCAAGTGTTTGTGTAAGATCGATAATACGCATCAGAGATTTTTTATAACTGCCGAAGTAATTTCATCAGTAGAATAGTTTCCTCCAAGATCTGCAGGGAGAAAACCCTGGGATGTTGATTTATCTGCTGCGGCAATAATTCCGGCGGCGGCATCTGCCTCTCCCAGATGCGCTATCATAAGCGAAACAGCCCAGATGGTGCCGTAGGGATTAGCAATACCTTTACCGGCTATATCGGGCGCCGATCCGTGTATAGGTTCAAACATGGAGGGGAATTCTTTTTCCGGATTTATGTTGCCGCTTCCGCCAAGACCAAGACTTCCCATGATCGAGCCTCCAAGATCGCTCAGAATATCCCCGAAAAGGTTTGTTGTGAGGACGACGTCGAATCTTTCAGGATGGAGAACAAAATTAGCTGAACAGTTATCTATGTACATGAACGAATGTTCCACATCGGGATAGTTCTGAGCCACCTCTCTGATCACCTTGTCCCAGTAAGTGAGGCTGTTAATCAGAGTGTTGGATTTTGTAACTGTTGTTACTTTTTTCCTCCTTTTCAGGGCAAGTCTGAATGAATAATCAGCGATTTGTTCGATGCCCCTGCGTGTGAAAATACTTGTATCAATACCCATCCCGTTCTCGGTATCGGGATGCAGCTGGCTTCCGACCTGCACGAACTCCCCTTCGTTGTTTTCGCGTACCACAACAAAATCGAATGGTTTGCCTGAGCGGAGCGGACCTTCAATACCGGGCCATGTACGTACAGGTCTGTAGTTAACATATTGTCTGAATCCTGTTCTTACCCTGAAAGTAAATTCCTTTGCAGGAAGAGTGTCGTCGACATCGGGCAGCCCTACTGCCCCGAAAAGTATTGAATCGAAATTTTTCAGTACCGAAAGGCCATTGGCAGGCATGAAGTGACCATTCCTTTTGTAATATCCGGCTCCCCAGTCAAAGTGCTCTTTTTCTACATTAAACCCGTATCTGGCCGATACGGCATCCAGCACTCTCAGAGAAGCGGGAACGATTTCATTTCCAATGCCATCTCCCGGCACAACGGCAATTCTGAAGCTATTCATAATGTTACATGTAATTTTTTTCTGTTTATATTTTTTATCCTCTGAAGGACAACTTTTCTGGATTTGATAAAATGATTCCTTATCAGCGCTTCGGAAAGTTTCCCGTCGCCACGCCTGAGAGCTTCAATGATGGCGAAGTGTTCGTGGAGAGTCTCGGAAGGTGGTCTTATGAGCCCGCGTCTGTAGGTATGGATAAGAACATTTCCCAGCATCTCCATATGCAACAGAATTCGATTCTGACTGAGCTTAATGATCATATTGTGGAATATATGATCAGCTTCCTGGTATTTTATCAGGTCAGCATCGGACGGATTATTTGAAAACGGTTCAAACAGATCTGACATTTCCCTGATATCCTTCAAGGTAACCAGTTCAGCAGCTCTCCTGGCTGCTATCCCCTCAATAGCTTCACGGCATTCAAAAGCATCAGCTATCTCTTCCAGGTCTATTTCTTTGATATAATACCCTCGTCTCGGCCTTAGTTCTACAAGCAATTCACTCTCAAGCATCTGAAAGGCTTTATGTAATGGCATACGGCTTATGCCCAGCTCTCTGGCGATCTGTTCCTGAGTTATTTTTTCACCTGCTTTGAAATGTTCCTGAAGTATCATTTCCTTTAACTTGTGGTAGGCTTTCTGGCTAAGATCCTGATGTTCAATCTGGTAATTTATTTTTGAAATCATTATATTGAGTATATTGTATATTGTATACAAATATATATTTTATTTTATTGCTTGTTCAATTCTTAAATGCTGTTAATTCCCCGGGGCATGAATTTAATTCAGAAGGGTAGTGGAAATTTAATGCGGGCAGGAAGGAAGACATCGAAAGGACAAATAATTTTAAGACTGATGAATGAGAAAACACAGGAATTGTATAAATTGGCTGATAAATGGTGCCGGATTTTAAAAATACAGAGACAGAAAA
Organism: Bacteroidales bacterium; assembly: GCA_016936435.1. Lineage (GTDB taxonomy): Bacteria > Bacteroidota > Bacteroidia > Bacteroidales > VadinHA17 > LD21. The sequence continues at coordinate 3,756 of JAFGXX010000035.1, read as the reverse complement.
AAACCGGAGAATATTTTTTAAAACAAAAATTGATCAGGTGAACAAAACGATTTGTCTTGCAGCTGTGACAGCTGCTTTTGCGTCCTGCAGCGGAACCGTAGAGGAAAAACCCAACGTCATCATAATCCTTGCCGACGACATGGGCTGGGGTGATGTCAACGCCAACGGCAATGAGCTGGTCAGCACACCGGTATTGAATAGGCTGAAATCCGAAAGCCTTAGTTTTGACCGGTTCTATGTATGCCCGCTAAGTGCTCCCACGAGGGCCGAAATGCTCACAGGCAGATATTTCCTTCGAACCGGAGTGTCTTCCGTTACGAGAGGTTTTGAGAACATGCGGACCACTGAAATAACGGTGGCAGAGGTTCTGAAAGATAACGGTTATACAACCGGTTGCTTCGGAAAATGGCATAACGGCCGTTATTACCTCCAGCATCCGAACAGACAGGGTTTTGACGAATTCGTCGGCTTCCCCGTCGGGCACCTGGGCTATTATTTTGATGCCTTCTTTCTTCATAACGACGTAGAGAAAAGATCGGAAGGATATACCAGCGACTATTTTACGGCTCAGGCTCTTGATTTCATCGAACGAAACAGGGACAGTCAGTTTTTCTGCTATGTCCCGTACAATGTCCCTCATTCACCCTTTCAGCTACCTGAGGAGTATTTTGCAAAATATAATTCAGCAGGCCTGGATTCAACTTTATCATCCGTATACGGGATGGTTGAGAACATGGACTATAATATCGGAAAGATACTTCAGAAGCTTAAAGATCTGGATCTTGAAGATAAAACCATAGTTGTCTTTCTTTCTGATAACGGCCCCAACACTACACGCTACAACGGAGGCATGAAAGGTCGCAAAGGATCTGTCGATGAGGGAGGAGTGAGGGTGCCATTCTATATCAGATGGCCGGGACATATTGAGGCGGGCACAACGGATCAACTGGCACAGGATATCGATATCATGCCGACACTGATCGAAATGTGCGGTCTGAAATATGAACCTGTAAACCCATTCGATGGAATCGGGTTGTGGGATGTCATAAGAGGCAGGGAAGAACCATTCGATCGTCTGATTTTTTCGCGGCAGGGCAACCAGAACCTTGCTTACTGCAACAGCTCGGTCCGTAATAACAGCCATAGGCTTGTCCTTACCAGAAAAGACACACTTCTCTTTAACCTCATTGATGATCCGGGTCAGAAAAAGGAAATTTCCGGTTCAGAAAAGGAAACAACACTTTCGCTTCTCGGGGAACTTGTAAAACATAACCGTGAACTCATTTCGGGATATAAACCGGTAACAACAATTGAAGCAGGCTTCCCCGGTGAAACAAGCTTTACACTGCCGGTTCAGGATGCTGCACTCTCGGGGATGGTAAAATATTCAAGCATCCATCCTAACCAGTCTCATACCGAAAACTGGATCCGCGAAGGAGATTCGGTTTCATGGTCCCTGCGTATTCATACAGGCGGGACATATAAAGCGGAGCTACAGTACGGCTGTCCGGAAGATCAGACCGGAAGCAGTTTCATTTTACGCTCCGGTGCATACGAAACAAACTTCACGATCAGCGAAGCATTTGATTCACAGGTTCTTCCTGAGCGCGACTATGTAAAGCGGAGCGAATCGGTTGAAAGGACATGGGCATGGATGGAAGCAGGAGACCTCTTTCTCAGTGAAGGAGATCAGAGAATAAGTCTTATTCTGAAGGAAATACAAAACAAGGAGGCAGGACTGATAAAAGCCATAAAGCTGACACAGGTGAATCCTTCTATAGAGCCTCCTTATCCTCAGAGCGAACTGATATCAGGTATAAATATTGACTGGTCAACACACCGGCGTCATGCTCAGGGAAGCGACAACTTCCAGCTTACATGGGCTGATGATGACCATCAGTATGGGATATGGGGCGATGGTGACGGCTTTTCAGGGACCTCAGGCAAGCACAGAGTGTCGCTGGGAGTCGTAAGGATTGAAGGAGATCACAACAATTACAGGGGATTTGACAGGTATGGTCATAAGGAAAGCTCAGAACATGAAGCTGTCATCAGGGGTAAAAGCTGGGGTATGATATGTGTAAAAGGTAAGCTGTATGCCTGGATCCATCCTGATAAACCGGGAGGCTGGGGTAACTGGGAATTTCATCATAAGGAAGCGAGGCTTCATAAGTCAGAAGATAAAGGTGCATCATGGCAGCCTGCAGAATGGGCATTTACAATTGACGACGGACTGGCCGGAGGTAACATACTTCAGTTCGGGAAAGACTATTCCGGAGCGAGGGACAGGTATGTTTATCATTATTTGTCTGATCCTGAGATATTACGCGATGCAAAAGGAAATGCAACCGAGCTTATGGTCCCGGGACGGATATTTCTGTTAAGAGTACATCGCGACAGGATGATGGAGAGGCAGGCATACGAATTCTTTGCAGGCATGAAAAAGGGTAAACCGGTATGGACAGGTGACATTAAACTAAAGAAGCCCGTTTTCACTGACAGTAATGGTGTTGGCACTCCGGTTGGAATAAGTTATTATGCTGCGCTGAAAAGATATATACTGACTACCCAGCATACCAGGCCGCATGCCGGGATGCTCGGAATATTTGAAGCGAAGGAGCCCTGGGGTCCGTGGTCAACGATAACCTATCTGAATGAAGACTCATGGTTTGGATATGATAATTCTGAAACGGTGCCGCGTAATTGTTTTTTCTGGTGTTTCCCGGTGAAATGGATCAGTGATGACGGTCGTTCCGCAACCATGGTTTTCACGGGTGGCGGCAGAGGCAAGAACAACGATTCTTTTAATACCGTCAGGATTGAATTCCTGCATCAGGATCATTAGTGTATTTGTGGCTTTTTTTCGTTGCCACTAATACACGAATGTTAAAACGAAATCATTAGTGCATTCGTGGCATTCTTTTTTTTGCCACTAATACACGAATGTTAAAACGAAATCATTAGTGCATTCGTGGCTTTTTTTTTGCCACTAATACACGAATGTCAAGTCAGAATCATTAGTGCATTCGTGGCTTTTTTTTCGTTGCCACTAATGCACGAATATTACATCAGAAGCATTAGTGCATTCGTGGCTTTTTTTTTGCCACCAATACACGAATGTCAAGTCAGAATCATTAGTGCATTCGTGGCATTCTTTTTTTTGCCACTAATACACGAATGTCAAGTCAGAATCATTAGTGCATTCGTGGCATTCTTTTTTTTTGCCACTAATACACGAATGTTAAATGAACTAAAAGAAAGAACCCTGATGTTACAGGACAATCCTTTTATAGTTTAATTTCAGTTCTCCGAAATTCACTAACAATGCAAGTTTATTACCAGATACTTTTAAATAATTAATAGCCTGGGCAATAAACTCATCTGCAATCCCTGAAACACCCTTTATTTCAAGGATTATTTTATCATAGACCACAAAATCTGCAAAAAAACGATGAGGAAGGATTACCTCTTTGTAATGAATTAAATATTCTTTTTCTCTTTCATAAGGGATTCCGGCTTTTCTGAATTCGTATTCAAGAGCATCCTTGTAAACAATCTCAAGAAATCCAGCTCCGAGGTTATTATGAACTTCAAAGCATCTTCCGATGATAGAAAAACACTCCTCCTTGTATATCAGTTCGCTCATGGTTAAAACTTTATAATATACTAATATATGAAATATTAGTGCATTCGTGGCTTTTTTTTATTTCCACTAATGCACGAATGTTAAAAGGGAATCATTAGTGCATTCGTGGC
>JAFGXX010000211.1 GCA_016936435.1 Bacteroidales bacterium | reverse complement strand
GTGTCTATCCTTTTAGCACGAGGAAATGCAGCGAGACATATTTATTCCACACTTATTTTAAACAGACACCCTGCTTCTTTTTTTATACCTCTACCTCTTATGTCCAATATTATATTTATCCTGATAATAGTTATTCCTGTTACAGGTTACCTTCTCGAAAGATACCTTGAACATCTGAACAGGAAGATGTGGTCTGAAAAACTGCCCGACATACTCAAGGGGATATGTCCGGAAGAAGAATATCAGAAATCGCAGCTGTACAGCAGGGATAACGAGAAGCTTTCATTATGGTCAGCTTCATTCAACCTGATCATTGTACTTCTGATGATAGTGGCAGGCGGTTTTTCAATGGTCGACATCTGGGCCAGGGTGCTAAGCTCCAACTCCGTTATTATCGCTCTGCTCTTCTTCGGGATCATCGGCTTTGCTTCCGATCTCCTGAACCTCCCTTTCAGCATTTACGACACCTTTGTGATCGAGAAGAAATACGGATTCAACACAATGACTGTCAGGACATTTATAACTGATCATATCAAAGGATGGTTCATTACCCTGCTTGTTGGTGGACCGGTACTCGGACTGATAACATGGTTTTATTATAAAAGCGGACCTTTGTTCTGGCTATATGCCTGGGGCCTGGTTACTGCTTTCACTGTGTTTATGAATTATTTCTATTCAGAGCTGATCGTGCCGCTTTTCAACAAGCAGAAACCCCTTGGCGAGGGTAGCCTGAGAAGCATGATAGAGGAATTTGCGGACAAGGCAGGGTTCAGGCTGAAGAACATTTTTGTTATTGACGGTTCAAAAAGAAGCACCAGGAGCAATGCTTATTTTTCGGGTTTCGGATCCAGGAAGAGGATCGTCCTGTACGATACCCTGATGAAGGATCTGTCGGAAGAAGAAATAGTTGCAGTTCTTGCACACGAAACCGGTCATTACAAGAAACACCATGTACCGGTAATGATGCTGTCATCGGTCCTCACCACCGGACTTATGCTTTTTCTGTTTTCCCTGGTGGTCGACAATCCCGGACTATCGAAGGCTCTCGGCGCCGAGACCCCCAGCTTCCATCTGGGCCTTATTGTATTCGGGATCTTATATAGCCCGCTGTCACTTATCATTGGACTGATATCCAATGTCATATCCCGTCGACATGAATATGCCGCCGACAGTTTTGCCCGGGAAAAATATACAGGCACATATCTTGCCAGCGCCCTTAAAAAACTGTCGGTGAAGAATCTGTCAAATATGATGCCCCATCCGGCATACGTCTTTTTTCATTACTCACATCCGCCACTGCTGCAACGATTGCAGAAATTGGAATGATATTTTATATTTGCATCGGTTTTGCCTCCTTAGCTCAGTTGGTAGAGCAGCTCATTCGTAATGAGCAGGTCGTGGGTTCGAGTCCCATTGGAGGCTCAGATGATTGCGGATTGCGGATTTTTGTGAAGGCGGATTGCGGATTGTGGATTTCGGAATTATTGATAAATTTGGCCTTCTATTCGGAATGTATTAACAAATCCGAAATCGAATCCCGATAACTATCGGGACCGAAATCGTAAAATGCGGGAGTAGCTCAGGGGTAGAGCATCAGCTTCCCAAGCTGAGGGTCGCGGGTTCGAATCCCGTTTCCCGCTCTTACTCGCCGAAGCCTTATGGCGAAGGAGAGTCTTATCCTCCGTAACAAAGGTGCCGGAGGATTCTTTTTAATTACCTTTGAAACCATAATACACTCACCTGATGACTGCCCAGATAATAACCATAGGCGATGAGCTCCTCATAGGCCAGACAATAGATACAAACTCGGCATGGATAGGAGCGGAGCTTACAAAAACAGGCTTCGACGTGACACGAAGGATCTCCATTCATGACCTCCGCGATGACATAATCGACACACTGAATGAGGTAAGCGGCAGATCCGATGTGATACTGATTACAGGCGGACTGGGTCCGACCAGCGACGATATTACCAAACAGACACTATGCGAATTCTTTGAAACCAGGTTTGTCACTGACTATGACGTGCTTGAGATGATAGAAGGGATGATGAAACGCCGGGGTTTCCCGATGAATGATAACAACAGGCGCCAGGCCGAAGTGCCTGAATCATGCCGCGTTCTAAAAAATGCTACAGGAACCGCCCCGGGAATGTGGTTCGAAAAACAGGGAAGCATATTCATTTCGATGCCAGGTGTGCCATACGAGATGAAATATATAATGCAGGAACATGTCCTGCCCGAACTGAACAAAAGATTCAGCTCAAGAAGTATAAAACTCAAAAATATAATGACTTATGGAGCGCCGGAAGCACTGCTTGCTGAACTTCTTACAGGCTTTGAGGCTTCCTTGCCGGGTGAAATCAAACTCGCATATCTGCCTTCGTCGGGGATAATAAAACTAAGACTTACTGCCAAAGGTGATAAAACAAATCTGCCTGATGAAATGCTGCAACAACAGGTAGAAAAACTATACAGGACAATCCCTGAACTGATAATCGCAGAAGACGAGGAAAATTTTGAAACGGTAATAGGAAAACTCCTGAGGGAAAAAGGACTAAGCGTGTGCACTTCCGAGAGTTGTACGGGAGGACGGATTGCACATATGCTGACATCTGTTCCCGGTAGTTCGGCATACTACCATGGATCGGTGATAGCCTACGACAATAAGGTGAAAACCAGCCTTCTGGGGGTTCCACAGAATGTCATCGACAGGTACGGGGCGGTGAGCAGCGAAACAGTTGCTCTCATGGCTGAAGGAGCCAGGAAGATCCTTCAAACCGATTTTTCAGTTGCAACCTCCGGTATAGCCGGTCCCGACGGGGGAACAGAAACCAAACCTGTCGGAACACTATGGACAGCAGTGTCTTCAGCATCAGGCACAATAACTCAGACATACCGGTTCGGTACCGAAAGATCCGTTAATATTCTAAGGTTTTCGACTGCATCACTGCACCTGCTCTGGAAACAGATTTCCGGACTCTGAAAAAAGTTATTAAAGCATGTTGAAAAAAATTGCAGCAATAATTTGTTTAATCAGATAAAAATCACGTATTTTGCGCTTCGTTTTAAAAAGCAATATCAGAACAGAAAATAAAACAGCGATCGATGTCAAAAATTTGTCAGGTAACAGGAAAGAAGGCGATGGTGGGAAATAATGTATCGCATTCGAAGAGGAGGACAAAAAGAAAATTCTATCCCAATCTTTTTGTGAAGAAATATTACCTGCCCGAAGAGGACAGATGGATATCTCTCAAAGTGTCAGCAGCAGGAATAAGACTGATAAGCAAAAAGGGCATTACCACCGCTCTTAAAGAGGCTAAGGAAAAAGGATATGTTGAGAACTTTTAAAATGTAAGTTGAGATGGCAAAAGCTAAAGGAAACAGACAGCAGATAATTCTGGAATGTACCGAACATAAAGAGAGCGGACTTCCGGGAACTTCCAGGTATATAACAACAAAAAACAGGAAGAATACCCCCGACAGGATCGAAAGAAAAAAATATAATCCTGTCCTGAAACGTTACACAGTTCACAGAGAAATTAAATAAATCATCATACCATGGCAAAGAAAGTTGTTGCTACATTAAAAACCGGTTCGGGCAAGATCTTTACCAAATGCATCAAAATGATCAGATCGGAGAAGTCAGGTGCCTACCAGTTCAAGGAAGGAATTGTCCATAATGACCACGTAAAAGATTTCTTCAGTAAAAACTGAAAATACTTCGTTGAAAGATATGAAAGGCTTTCTTCTGTCAGGGGAAAGCTTTTTTTATATTTGCCTATTAATTATAACAGTATCCAGATGGCATGGCCTTCTTTTTTCACAAGAGAGAACAAGGAGAATCTTAACAGGGGACTTGAAAAGACCAAGGAATCCGTCTTTACACGCCTTTCCAGAGCAGTAGCGGGGAAATCCAGGGTCGACGACGAGGTGCTCGATAACCTTGAAGAAGTCCTGGTATCGTCAGACGTGGGAGTGGAAACCACTCTAAGGATAATAGAGAGGATAGAAGCCAGGGTCGCAAAAGATAAATATCTGAACACCAACGAACTAAATAAGATCCTTAGGGATGAGATCATCGCACTTCTCGAGGATAATGGTCTGGCGTCCGAAGAGAATTTCTCATCAGATCTTAAATCTACACCCCATGTGATAATGATAGTCGGGGTAAACGGATCCGGAAAAACTACCACCATTGCAAAACTGGCTTACCAGTATAAACAGGCTGGTAAAAAAGTATTGCTCGGAGCTGCCGATACCTTTCGTGCCGCAGCGATAGACCAGCTTCAGATTTGGGGAGAAAGAACAGGTGTGCCGGTGATAAGACAGAATATGGGTTCGGATCCGGCTTCTGTGGCATTCGACACAGTAAAATCGGCCGTGGCAGGAGCTTACGAAGTGGCAATAATCGATACGGCAGGCCGGCTTCATAATAAGGTGAACCTGATGGCTGAATTGTCGAAGATTAAGAGAGTTATGGAAAAAGTGCTGCCGGGAGCACCCCACGAAGTGTTGCTGGTACTCGACGGCTCCACCGGACAGAACGCCTTTGAACAGGCAAAACAGTTTACCGCAGCCACCGACGTTACAGCCCTGGTCATAACCAAACTCGACGGTACTGCCAAGGGCGGAGTGGTAATAGGTATTTCCGACCAGTTTAAAATACCTGTTAAATATATCGGAATAGGAGAGAAGATGCACGATCTTCAGGTCTTTAACCGTACCGAATTCGTCGACTCGCTATTTTCGGGATAATGGCATTCTAACTTTTCTTTTCCCTTGGCTGATGGGATATTCTCATGAAAACTTCTGATAAAAAGACTCTTAACATTATCACCCTCGGCTGCTCCAAAAATGTGGTCGACTCCGAAAAACTTCTCCTTCAGGCCGAGGCCGGAGGATATTCTGTAATTAATGATCCTGAGAAACTTTCTGCCGGAACAACCATAATCAATACCTGCGGATTCATTAACGATGCAAAGGAAGAAAGTATCGACACCATCCTCCGTTTAGTAAAAGCCAGGGAAAAAGGAGATATCGGTAAATTATTTGTAATAGGTTGTCTGTCGCAGCGTTACAAAGAAGAACTCAGGAAGGCAATACCAGAGGTGGACAGATATTTCGGGGTTAACGATGCCCCGTCAATACTTGAAGCTCTTGGAATAAATTTCAGAAAAGAACTTGCTCTCGAAAGAAAGCTCACAAACGAGGGACACTATGCTTTTCTTAAAGCGTCGGAAGGCTGTGACAGAAAATGTTCCTTCTGTATAATACCTTCAATAAGAGGCAAATACATCTCCAGGCCTGTCGAAGAACTGGTTAAGGAAGCAGAGATTCTCCATCAAAAAGGCGTTAAAGAACTTATCCTTATAGCACAGGACCTGAGTTACTACGGAATTGACCTGTACAGGAAACAGATGCTTCCTTCACTTCTCAGGGAGCTTCTGAAGATCGGATTTGGCTGGATAAGACTTCACTATCTGTATCCGGCTAATTTTACTGAAGAATTACTTGAGATAATAAGGGATAACCCGTCTATATGCAAATATATAGATATTCCTGTCCAGCATATTACCGACAGGATGCTCACAATCATGAAAAGGTCACATACCAGGTCTGTAACTGAATCTACCCTTGAAAAAATAAGAAAGGGTATCCCTGGTGCAGCTATCCGGACCACACTTATTGTAGGACATCCGGGAGAAACGGAGGAAGATTTTATCGGGCTTAAAGAGTTTGTAAGGAGGTTCCGTTTTGAAAGGCTCGGCGTGTTCACCTATTCTCATGAAGAGGGAACAGCCTCTTACGAGAATTACGAGGATGAAATACCACCTGAGACAAAGGAGCGAAGGGCTGCCGAGATAATGGAACTGCAGCAGTCGATAGCAGCTGAACTGAACGAAAGAATGACGGGACAGGTTATTGAGGTGCTTATCGACAGGAGGGAAGGAAATTTTTTTGCCGGCCGTACACAATTCGATTCACCGGAAGTTGACCAGGAGGTTCTCATCCCCGCTGAATATAACTTAAAACCCGGCAGTTTTTACCGGGTTTTAATAACTCATTCCGAAAATTACGATCTATTTGGCAAACCTGTCTGATCATTCACTCTGGTCATCCTCCTCTGTATCAGTATCGTCCTTCTTCTTTGAAAAACTGATCTTTATTTCAGATTTCGCAGCATTGAATCCTACCTTTATAATATCGACGTCACCCGGACCTGCTTTTATAAGTATCTCGGCCATAGGATCTTCAAGGTATTTCTGAATAGCCCTTTTAAGCGGCCTTGCCCCAAAATTTGCATCGAATCCCTTTTCTGCAATAAAATCCCTGGCAGCGGGCGCTATCTTAAGCTGGAATCCAAGACCTGCAACCCTTTCGTAGAGTCCTTTAAGCTCAAGATCTATGATCTGGTTTATCTCTTCTCTGCCGAGCGAATTGAACATTATTACATCATCAATCCTGTTGAGGAACTCCGGCGCAAAAGTCTTCTGAAGGGCTTTCTGCAGTATGCTCTTCGACTGCTCATCCCTGGTGGTTTTCCTGGCTTGTGTATCGAAACCTATACCATGACCGAATTCGGCTATCTGCCTCGTCCCTATATTAGAGGTAAGGATGACGATGGTATTACGGAAATCGATCCTTCTTCCCAGGCTGTCGGTAAGCTGACCTTCATCGAGAACCTGAAGCAGGATATGAAATACATCGGGGTGAGC
>JAFGXX010000034.1 GCA_016936435.1 Bacteroidales bacterium | reverse complement strand
CTGTGCTGGTATTTTTCCGGCGTGTCAAACCTCCATGTCCATCGGAGCCTGTTATAGCCTTCTCTTACCTCAGTGGGCAGCGCAGTAAAAAATTTCTCTTCCGCAAGCAGGGGTGCCGGCATTGTTAGGCTGGCGTAAAGACTGTCTGATTTTTTCTGCCAGAAATATTGCTCAGGAGCATTGTCGTGAGCATGAGGAGCACTGAAGCTTAAAGAGAGGCAAAAAGGTTTTTCTGCCGGTGCGTTTCTTATGAACTCCCTGGCCTGCCATCCTGTGAATTGTGTGAGATGAACGGTGTCGTCCCCGATCTTTTTGTAGTAGTAGCCTCTGCGGTCGGGGAATCTTCCGTTACGGTCATATACATCATAACTGTCGAAAAGCAATGCTTCCTCATTGCAGGTCACACCCAGTTTGCCGAAGAACCCTGTATGGTAACCATTTTCTTTCATGATGACAGGGTAACTGGTCTTCATGAAACGTTCTTTCAGGGGGCCCTGCTGAAATGTGTAACCATGGGTCCTTTCGTACATTCCTGTAAGGATGGAAGCACGGCTGGCTGCGCTGATAGGTGTCGTGACGAATGCATTTCTGAACCATGTCCCTTCCTGTGCAAGCCTGTCCATTTCAGGGGTCCGTATTATCTGGTTGCCGGCATACCCGATAGCATCCCATCGCTGATCATCAGTAAGAATGAAAATTATATTGGGTCTTCTTTCCCTTTCTGCTGCTCCGGGACCACGGTTACATCCTGATAATAAGGAACATCCGATGAAGAGGAATGATATTTTTTCCATGGCAGTTATTTTGAACAAATTTACTTACAATACTGCAGAATAATAATTTGCCGCTGCCCTTTTTTATTTTATTTTTATTGATGTAAATAGTACCTTGTATATGCTTAAAGAATTCCTTGCCTGTATTTGAAAATAACACTAATATGGATCATACTATGAAGATAAGAATTTTTTTATTACCCGGGTTGTTCTACCTGCTGTTTCATTGCGCTGATGCTCAGGATTTTCCGAAAATTGATGAGTCTGAACGCATAAAACGGCTTGAAACTCCGAAGGGCATGGTAAGGGCGGTTCTAGATACCGATACATACAACGAAATTGACGATCAGTTTGCACTCGCCTACGCTGTTTTGTCAAAAGATAAGATTACTCTCGAAGCAGTATATGCTGCTCCTTATTTCAATAATCGGTCTGCCAGTCCGGGCGATGGTATGGAGAAGAGCTACCAGGAGATACTCAGACTTTTGAAGTTCCTTGGAAAATCACCAGAAGGATTTGCCTTCCGCGGTTCCGGCAGCTACCTTGAAGATGTTTCGAAACCAGTCAGAAGCGATGCTGCTCTCGACCTTATCAAAAAGGCAAAGAACTCCTCTCCCGGCAACCCCCTTTATGTTATTACCGTTGGTTGTATTACCAATGTTGCCTCAGCAATACTTATCGATCCTTCGATCATTGAGAATATAGTTGTTGTCTGGCTGGGAGGTAACAGTCCTGAATGGCCCGACCAGAGAGAATTTAACCTGAGGCAGGATGTAAAGGCAGCAAGAGTGGTCCTCAATTCCGGAGTTCCTCTTGTAATTATGCCATGTCAGCCCGTTGTTGCCCGTTTCCACACAACCATCCCCGAAATGACGCACTACCTGAAGGGTAAATCTCCTCTTGCCGATTACCTGCTGAAGACCACGATAGATTACAGCGGAGGCAGGGATTACTGGTCAAAGGTAATATGGGATGTTACTGCTGTGGCATGGCTTGTAAATCCCTCCTGGATGCCGACAAATATAGTTCACAGCCCGGTTCTTACCGACCAGGTCACTTACAGTACCGACATGTCGAGGCATTTTATCCGGATGGCAACATCGGTGAACAGGGATGCATTATTCCGGGACCTTTTTGTGAAAATAAGTAATGCCAGATGAAAATATAACCTCCAATTCCCTAAAGATCATAACAATTACACCGTAATGCCATGAGGAAATCCTTGTTAATTCTCTCGTTCCTGATCATGAGTGCCTCCTGTTACAACCAGGCCCTGACGGAGGCAGAAAGGCAACAGCTCGACCAGCTTAACCGGAATTACCAGGCTGACAAAAACAATGTGTCCCTTAACTATGCATGGCTTCTTTATCGTTCTGCCCGCGAAGATCTTATACACAGGGCCGACAGCGTCCTGAACAGCGTTATCACACTGCAGGACAGTGATCCTGAATCATTCATGTACGGGCAGTGGGGATGGAGAGAGGACGAAACCGGACGCCGGTCAGGAGACCAGAACAACGCCCTTTTTCAGGCACATATCATGTTCTGCGGACTTTGGAATGAGCAGAATAAAATGTCATCAGCAACAAGGGAGAACTTCCTTCTTTCATGCCGCAGGATGACAGAAGCTGTGGTAAGAAGATGGGACTATGAGGTCTTTGACATATACCGTGATTTTACAGCCTACAGCAATGCCTTTGTAATGTATGTCCAGACATTTATTCTTGCCGGTGAGAGGTTCGATAACGAAAGACTGAGAAAACAGGCACGTGCACAGTGGACAAGATGGTACAATCATATCTCTTTCTTCGGTATTGACGAGTTTGCTTCACCCGGATACAACAGGGTCATTTTCTATGCCCTCGACGACATAAGAAACTTCAGCCCCGACGAGCGGATTCGAAATGAAGCAAAGGAAATTATGGATCATATATACCTGCTTCAGTCAGCTATTACCCATCCTCTTTTAAAACTACCCGTTTCAGGGATTAGCCGCGATTACAGGAATTTCTATCAACCGGGCGACATGCGATCCGAGATCTTTACCCGGCAGCTGCCGGCATCATATTTTCCCCCGGCCGAAGCAGTTGAGATTAACGGGAACCGCAAATATCCCTTTGAAGTGATCGGGAAAGCATCTGCAATGCCATTTATTTTCAGATCCTACCAGCTCAAAGATGCAGCTATGGGAAGCATGACGGGAGGATCGGTCTTCCAGCAGCAGATACATTGCATCACAGCCGTGGGTAAAAATGAGAATGAACGTGCAGTCGCCTTCCTCCAGGGGTCATTCACCCCGGTGAACGGCTATACCGACCAGAAGGGTACCTCGACATTATGTGTATATAACAGGCTACCCGCTTATTGGCATCTTACCCAGAAACACGGAGTGGTGGATATGGCCGTTTATAGAGAGACCTTCGGTGAATTTGGTCTGGGAATAACTTCTGAATGGAAGGAGAAAATGAAAACCCCCGATCACATAGTACTGGAAGCATATGGGTATGAACTTCACATTTTCCCGTTCCGGATAATTGAAGAAAAGATTGTTCCCTGCGACCTTGAACTTAAACACCGTACGACAACCAGCCCTGTCTATCACCCTCGCGCCAGGATCTTTGGCGAATATGTATTCCCGGAAGAACCTGAGTGGTTCGGTGCATTTCTGGTACTGACTGAAATCGGAGAAAAGATGAAAAAACCCGTAATAAGCTACAGAAATGTTGAAGGTATCAGGACCTTCAGTACTAACAGGGGACACACCGTTAAGCTCTTTGTCGCGGAAAAGGGAGATACACGGCAGTTGTACAATGTCGATCCGGCCCTGATACCCTTGCTTAAATATGCAGAATAAAAACCTTTCAAAATCCTGCTCCATGATTAAAAGCCATGTAAATATTATCCACCTGCTCAGGGTGCTGATGGTTAAGGTAATGATCCCATTATTTTGTATTACCACAGCATCTGCCGAAACAGGATACGAAGCATGGCTCAGGTATGAAAAGGTGAATGATCCTGGTCTGCTTGATGAGTACAAATATTTATCAGGACGGATATATGCCTGTGGGAGTTCTCAGATAATGGATTCCGCGCTGGAAGAACTGAAATATGCTGTTACGGCCGTGACAGGTGTCAAACCTGAAATTACGGGTAAGCGGACCTCTTCCGGGATTATTATCGGAAGGGTCGGAAGTATCCCCGGGAGAATTTGTGGAATTTCAAGATATCAGACAGGGAAGCTACTCCCCGGAGGATACCTGATAAGAAACAGGGGAAGGCGCATAATCATTTGTGCTAAGGATGATGAGGGACTCCTTTACGGTACCTTCCACCTTCTCAGGCTAATGCAAATGCGAGAATCACTGAAAGACATCCATATTCTTGAAAATCCCGTAACGGGACTGAGACTGCTAAACCACTGGGATAATCCGGGTAATCTGCCTGCTGGCAGGCCGTCAATTGAAAGGGGATATGCCGGCGAGTCTATATTCAAATGGAATGAACTGCCTCAGATTAATAAACGATATACCGACTATGCACGTATGCTTGCCTCTGTCGGTATCAACGGAACGGTTATTAATAACGTGAATACTGCAAAGAACGGTCTTGAAGGCTGGAAGCTGCTTACGCCTGAGTATCTTCCGAAGCTCAAAGCCCTGGCATCTGAGTTCAGAAAGTACGGCGTCAGCTTGTACATATCGGTAAATTTTTTTAGTCCGGTAATGATATCCGGGATTAATGACGCCGACCCGGCGAACAGCAGGGTAAGACTTTGGTGGTCCGACAAGGTTGCAGAGATATACTCGGAAATACCCGATTTCGGAGGCTTCCTCGTTAAGGCTGATTCGGAGGGGGAACCCGGCCCCATGAAATACGGCAGAACTCATGCTGAAGGAGCCAACCT
>JAFGXX010000210.1 GCA_016936435.1 Bacteroidales bacterium | reverse complement strand
TTATTATACCGGGCCTCACACTCCGGACACATCCTGAACCCTCTCATACTGGTATTATGCCGGTCGTACGGGAGTTCTTCAGTGATGCTAAAGCGGGGCCCACAGCTGGTACAGTTAACCAGAGGATATCCTTTCAGGTGAGGATCGTTCTTCATGTCGGACAGACAGTCGCTGCAAACGGCTATATCGGGACTTATTTCTGTCAGATAATCATCATTTACCCGGCTGGGTGCGATCGTGAAAGAACAAAACTCAGGCAGCATTGAGGACCTGATATCGAGTGATCTTATATTTGCAACCGGAGGCGCATTGCTGATTATGTCGTTACAGAATTTTTCGAGTGTGCTTTTGTCGGTGTTAACCAGAATACAGACACCATCGGTACGGTTATCGACTTCGCCCCGGAGCCCGTATCTTATGGCTGTCCTGTAAATGAAGGGACGGAATCCGACGCCCTGAACAAGTCCCCTTATCAATATTTCATACCCCTGTATAATAGTTCAAGATTTTTTGCACCTGTGGATTTCATCTGGCTATGGACGTAATAGATCACGCTTTCGAGCTCATCGCAAAGATTTATGTTGTTGACGATAACGTCACCGGGTGTCTTAAGCAGTACGGGAGCAAAGTTTATTATTCCCTTTATACCTGCCTGTATAAGCTCGTCGGCCACTTCCTGGGCTGATATCTCCGGCACGGCAATTATTGCGACCTTCACCCGGAACCTGTCAATTATCTCCTTCAGGCGCGACATTGCATATACGGGAATTTCCGAGCGTGTCTTCTGTTTAAAGGGATCTATGTCGAAAGTCGCTACTATATTCATATTGCGATGAATAAAGTTATTGTAGCGCGAGAGTGAGGTGCCGATATTTCCCATTCCAATCAGAACGATATTGTGATCTTTATTCCTGTGAAAGATCTTCTCCAGTTTTTCAATCAGGTCATTAACCTCATAGCCTCCCTTCTTGTTTCCGGTTATCCCATACTCTGAAAAGTCTTTTCTCACCTGATCAGCTGTGACACCGGTTTCATCAGCAAGAGTGTAGGAATATACTTTTTCCACACCTATCATCTTCAGTCTCATCAGACAGGAACGGTACATAAATATCCTTTTGAGACTGTTTTTTATTGTGTGTTTTGTGAATCTTTTCACATTTAAATGTATTTTAAATAGTCCTGCTGCAAATTAAATAATTATTTTTTAAATAAAAAATATTTTTTATAGTGCTGTTTATTAACTGTTTATGTAATCTACAACTACAACCCTCTAAAAATAACTTGCTATTTATCTTGACTTGTATATAATATGTTTAATATTTTTATATGCGTATATCTCACATTAATGAATAGTTATTATTCAATTAAACGGGAGAATTGGGAGGCAGACCTCATAAAACTCTCGGATCTGTTCGGTATATACGCAGCCACAGAGAACGGACATTTGCCTGAATACGAACCGGTGAACACTGGTAATATCGGGAACATGGTTTACAACAGGCCCAAACCGTCAACCCCTTTAAAGACATTTTTTCTTCCTGTTAAAGAAAATGTCACAGAAGAAATCCGGCCGGGGAAACAACGTATAATAATAGGTGTTCCCAACTGTGATGTTACGGCTCTCCGGCTTCTGGATGAGATCTATATGGACAGCAGCTTTGAGGACATGTATTACAGGCATAAACGCGAGAATACATATATAATAGCCTCCGACTGCTTCGATGTACTGGAACACTGCCATTGCGTTTCTTATAATGTGATGCCTTACGCAGACTCGACAGCCGACCTTTCGATTATCCTTAAAGGTGACGATGTTATTATCAGGATCATTTCCGGCAGAGGTGAGCAGCTGATTAAAGATCATTTCAGAGCCGTCCCGGTTACCGGCAAAGATATAACCTCTTTCATCGCCACAAGGCAAAGGGAAGTTGTCGAGATACTTTCAAGAATGAATAAGGGGCTGCCGGATTACATCACGACGGGGGATCTTGTCAACAGCGCCGATGAGAAGGTCTGGCACCATCATTCACTGCGCTGCGTTTCATGCGGAGCCTGCACTGCCATTTGTCCTACCTGTACCTGCTTCCTCCTCATCGACAAGCCCGGATTTCATAAATTGAAACAGTTGGATGCCTGTCAGTATCCCGGGTTTGAACGAGTTGCGGGAGGCGAGGACTCCCTTGCCGAACTGCCGAAAAGATTCAGGAACAGGTATATGTGCAAATATGTCTGGAAACCTGCCAGATTCTCAGGCATAGCCTGCACAGGCTGCGGGAGATGCATAGAAGCATGTATTGGAAAGATCAACAAGAATGAAATATTCAGGGAACTGGCTAAATGAAAATACGGATATGCCTGCCGACGTGAACATATATAAAGCCCTCAGGGCTGAACTTACAGAGGTGATAACCGAATCACCGCTTATTAAGACTTTTGTGCTGATACCCGAAAAAGAGTTCTTTTTCGATACCGGACAATTCATTGAGCTTGCAGTCGACGGGATCGGGGAAGCTCCCTTTACTCCATCATCATCACCTCTTGTACACGACAGGCTCGAAGTAACTGTCATGAAAACAGGCTACGTAACCGAGTACATGCATAACATGAAACCCGGTGACATGATGGGAATAAGAGGCCCTTACGGCAGAGGTTACCCGGTTGAGAAATTCTACGGCAGGGAAGTACTGATCCTCGGAGGCGGATGCGGACTGGCTCCTATCAGGTCATTACTTTATGCCCTTGAACATGTTGTGGACAAGCTTGAAAAGGTAACACTGTGCTACGGTTCAAAAACACCATCAGACTGTGTCTATAAACCTCTCTTTGCACGCCTTAACAAGATTGAAAAATTTGAAACTTACAGAACCGTCGACAAGCCTGACGAGGAATGGCATGAATCGGTGGGCGTGGTAACCAGTCTGCTCAACAGGATAAAAATAGATATTGATAAATCAGTAGCCGTGGTTTGCGGACCTCCCATAATGATGAAATTCACTACTATAAGACTGCTTGAGATGGGTTACCCTGAACATCAGATCTACCTGTCGATGGAAAAAAACATGTCCTGTGGACTGGGGAAATGCGGTCATTGTATGATGGGGAAATTTTTTGTATGCAAGGACGGACCTGTTTTTACTTACAACGAACTTAAGGATACACCTGATATATGGAAATAAAATTATCATAGCCCCTGTCATTTAATATTTAAGAAAATAGTTATGGAAATTACAGTTGATGATCTTAAGAAAATCAGGTTTTTCGACGATTACACCGATAAACAGCTGGAAATAATCACTTCCATAAGCTGTATTAAAGAGATCGCTGTGAAGGAAGTCCTTTTCGAACAATATGACAAGCTTAATGAAATAGCCGTACTTCTTGAGGGAACACTATCGCTGGGAATCAGCCTGGCAAAAGAAAAAAGGATCCATCTGGGGACTATCGAAGAAGGCCAGCTGTTTTCATGGTCAGCAATTTTTACTCCCTACATTGCAACAGCATGGGTAATGGCTGTTACTCCGGCTAAACTGATAGCCATTGACGCGTTAAGGCTGAGAGAAGAGATTGACAAAGACTGCAACTTCGGGTTTAAAACCATGTCAAAAATTGCAGCTACTCTGTCTCAAAGACTCAGTGACACCAGGTTCCAGCTGATGAACCAGCTGATGCTTTGATTGAACAAAGAACAGTTTTCAGACACTGTCAACACGAAATTATGAGTAAGAGCATACTGATCGATCTGATGAAACTGCGGACCATAATGGCTGAAGATCCGTCACTGGAACTCCCTGAAGCTTTGTACTATCCGACGCCGAACCAAAACGGACTTAAGACTATCAGGGAACTTGCTGTATTCAGGTTCACATGCCGGAAATGTGAAGATGCACCATGCATAGCTGCCTGCCCGGCCGATGCTCTTGAAAAAGACAGCGAAGGAATCATCAACCGCCACACAAATCTCTGTGTTTCATGTAAATCGTGCGTTACAATATGTCCCTTCGGAACCATGATGACGGATTTTTTCAGTCATCACAGGAACAAGGATCTCTTTTACGATCTGGACAGTACCGAGGAGATGGAAAAATTCGCCGCAGCATGTCCGCCGGGAACAGTGACAATAACCGACTCGAGGGAGTCGCCCGGAGAAAATATCTTCAGGCTTAACAACAAAGTTCTGGTAAAGGATCTTCTTTATAAAACGGATTAAAATAAGCAAACATGGCAGTCTATTTGTTTTATTTTCTTGTTTTTCCGGGTCTTATATTTGCGGCCGTCACCGGAGCTTTCCTGTCCTGGTTCGACAGGAAAATAACTGCCAGGGTTCAATTCAGGAAAGGTCCTCCCCTGCTTCAGCCGTTTTATGATTTCTTTAAGCTCCTGCTTGTCAAAGAGACAATCCTTCCCAAACAGGGATCTCCTTTTATTTTCCTTGCCGCTCCGGTGTTCGCACTTTTCGGAGCTACCATGTCTGCCGTCTTCATTCTTTTACCCCTCTTCAATATCAAGTCGGGCTTCAGTGGTGATCTTCTGGTTATATTCTACCTGCTTACCATACCTTCATTTTCATATGTCGCAGGTTCACTGGCCTCAGGAAATCCACTTGCCTCAGTAGGAGGATCAAGAGAGATGAAGCTTATCATCAGCTATGAAATGACCTTCCTCCTGGTAATTGCCGGTGTGATAATGAAGTCGTCGCAGAATTTTGACCTCTACTCTGTAATAAGTGCACAACAGGTATCTTCACCTTTTATCGGCAGCATTTCGGGAGTGCTGCTTTTCATCGTGGCTGTATTCTGTATCCAGGCCAAGCTCGGACTGGTACCATTCGACATGGCTGAGGCAGAAACAGAGATAAACTCAGGAGCCTTCATTGAATATTCAGGGGTGCCGTACGCACTGATAAAACTTACAAAGTACATCATGTTCCTCGCGCTTCCCGCTTTTCTTACAGGTTTGCTTCTTAATGGCTTCAACCTGCACGGAATTAATATTCTCTGGGCTGTGCTGAAGCTTACAGGCGTGGTCCTGCTTCTTACGCTGATAAGAAATACAAATCCGCGACTTAAAATAAAACAGGCTGTGAGCTTTTTCATGATATGGATGAATCTCATTGCCGTGATCGCCATTGTTCTTGCATATTTCGGTTATTAATACAGAAAGACGTGGGCTTTAAAAGTTACTGCTTCAAAAAATCATTATGGGTGTTCCACTTCGGAGGAGCATCCTGCAATAACTGCGATATTGAGATTCTCGACTGTCTGACTCCCCGATACGACCTCGAGAGATTCGGCATTCTTCTCGTCGGAAGTATCAGGCATGCAGATGTCCTTCTCGTTAACGGCTCGATAAACCGCAAGGATAAGGACAGACTCCTGGAATTATACCAGCAGGCACCGAAACCCATTCTCGTGGTAGCCATAGGAGCATGCGGCTGTACGGGAGGGATCTTTGCTGAAGGCAACACCTTTGCAGGACCCGTTGACAAGATCATCCCCGTAGATGCATATATACCCGGATGTCCTCCCAAACCAGAAGCCATTATTGCAGGAATAGTCAAACTTGTTAAAAGCCTTCCCTGAAATGAGGCTGTATGATTAATAATAATGACATGATATACATATAAATGGAAGCTGATCTGATTCTGAAAAAACTCAAAGAAAAATTCGCCGCCGTAATCATCGAAACTGAAAAAAGGAGTGAAAAAAGATGTACGGCCACGATCGATCCGAAGGCCATTGTAAAGGTGGCGGAATACCTGTATAAGGATGAAGGCCTAAGGTTTATCATTGCCTCAGGTCTCCATACAAGGAGAGGTTTTGAGATCCATTATCACTTCAGCTTTGACACCTCAGGACTGATCCTCAATATTCATGTTATTCTGAACAACGAAAATCCTTCAATTGAATCTCTCTCCAACCTGTTTAATGCATCTAACTGGATAGAAAGGGAGATACATGAAATTCTGGGCATAAATTTCATCAACCACCCGAATCTTGAAAAGCTTATCTCGGAAGGCAACTGGGCAGAAGGAGTTTACCCATACAGAAAAGAGTTCAAATAGAAAATCCATGAGCAAGAAATTCCTCATACCTATCGGTCCCTATCATCCTCTACAGGAAGAGCCTGAACTTTTCAAACTCTACTGTGACGGAGAAATAGTAAGGGACATCAAATGGGAAACCGGTTATAACCACCGGGGCATAGAGAAGCTTTCTGAATCGAAAACATACGACCAGGTGTTTTTTCTCGTGGAAAGGATCTGCGGTATATGTTCAACCTCTCATCCCTTTGCTTTTGCCAATGCTGTGGAAGAAATTGCTGCCGTGGAGATAACTGACAGAACAAAGTACATCAGAAGTATTATCGGAGAACTGGAACGTATTCACAGTCATCTTCTCTGGGTAGGACTGGCAGGTCACTTCCTTGGTTACAATACGGTTTTTATGTGGGCATGGAAATACAGGGAACCGATACTCGATCTTTTCGAGATGATTACCGGCAACAGGAACAGTTATGCCATGTTCAAGGTTGGCGGTGTGAGAAGAGATATTGAGAACAGAATGATAGAGCCTGTAACAAAGATCCTTGACGATTTCAAAAAGAAGAATGACCTGCTGACAGGAGCAGTTATGGACGACCCGGTTATCCATGCCAGAACAAAAGGAGTAGGAGTACTCAGCAGGCAGGATATCATCGATTATGCCGCCGTAGGCCCTACAGCAAGGGCATCGGGCGTTGCCATCGATGTAAGAAGAGACGATCCCTATGCCGCCTATCCTTTGGTGAACTGGAAGGTGATCACGGCAGAGGAAGGTGATGTGTTCGCGAAAGCAGAAGTGCGGCTTCTTGAAATGTACGAGTCAATATCGATCATAGAACAATGTCTCCAGGGGCTCAGAAAAGAAAAAGAGGGAGACATTCAGGTGAAAGTCAACGAGATACCTGAAGGTATCGGCACCGGAAGGGCTGAAGCTCCCAGGGGAGAAGTATTTCATTGTGTCTTTTCCGACGGTTCAAACTCACCTCTCCGTCACAAGATAAGAGCTCCAAGCTATTCAAACATTGCAACATTCAAAAAATCGTGCATCGGTCAGACAATTTCCGATGCGACTATTTCTCTGGCTGCCGTCGACCCGTGTTACTGCTGTACGGAACGTCTGGCAGCAGTATATGATTCAGGGTCAGGCCGGAAATTATATAATGCCAGGGAACTGATAGGATTATCAGCCGACCGCACCTCGGAACTCAGGAATAAAAATGATCTGAAATGAGCGAGCTTATCAACCTGATATCAGCTAACGCCGCAATGGCTAAAACAGAATACGCAATAATAATAACGCTGGCTGCCGGCCTTGTTCTGTTCGTAATTCCCGACAGAGCCCGCACATTCAAGGGCATCACAGCTCTTACCGTGGCTGTTGCAGCTGCTATACTTACGGCCGGACTGTACAGTTCGGGACCACAGAGGTTCATACCCGAATTATGGAATGCCGGGAAATACCTGTCATTGAGAATTGACAACCTCAGCACACTGATCCTCTTTTTTGTCAGCCTGTTTTCGGTCCTGATACTTTTATATTCCATTGTATATCTGAAAGGCAGAATTATTAAAAACTTCTATTCATGGTTTCTGCTTACCCTTGGATGTTCCTATGGGGCTGCCGTGGCAGACAACCTTCTTCTCTTCCTTACCTTCTGGGGTATCCTGGGGCTGACACTCTACAAACTTATAGAGGCTAAAAACGAGGAAAGTTCAGCTACTGCGAAAAAGAGTCTGATACTTATAGGAGCCTCCGACAGCATTATGATAATCGGTATAGCAATACTCTGGAGGCTCTCCGGAACGCTGAATATGAGCGAGATACAGATATCTACCGGAAGTCCCCTGACCGCAGTGGCTTTTCTGGCTCTGCTGGCAGGCAGTTTTACAAAAGCAGGCGCATTCCCCTTTCATACATGGGTACCCGATTACGCCATGAACGCCCCGGCAGTATCGTCGGCATATCTTCCCGCATCTCTCGACAAATTGCTCGGTATCTATTTTCTTGCAAGGATACTGAACGGGATGTTCATAACAGGAGAATGGCTTACATTATTGCTTCTGATTCTGGGCGTGTCTACAATAATCACCGCAGTAATGATGGCCCTGATTCAGCACGACTACAAGAAACTACTTGGTTATCATGCGGTTTCGCAGGTAGGATACATGGTCCTCGGGATGAGCCTGGGCTCTGTGATAGGCGTCGCTGCAGGACTTTTCCACATGATAAACCACGCTCTTTATAAAAGTGGCCTCTTCCTCTCGGCAGGAGCAATTGAATTCAGGACAGGAAAAAGCCAGATAGATGATCTGGGAGGCCTGTCGCGTACTATGCCGGTGACTTTCGCAGCAGCTCTTGTCTTCGCAATGTCAATTTCAGGCATACCACCACTTAACGGTTTTGCATCGAAGTGGATGATCTACCAGGCTATCATTGATTTCGGGTCGGGAGCAGGCCTGGCGAACAAACTATGGGTAGTGTGGCTGGGACTGGCGGTACTGGGATCGGCACTCACCCTGGCGAGCTTCATCAAATTCATCGGTGGCGTTTTCCTTGGAAGAAGGCGCAATGAGCTTGACAAAGTAAAGGAGGTGCCGGCCCTGATGTGGATACCTCTCTCCCTGCTGGCGCTGACGTGCATAGCATTTGGTGTATTTGCAACAAAAGTTGTCGTTCCGGGTCTCTTCATGCCTGTCACCGGAACATTTGCCTTTACAGGTTTCTGGAACTCGGGTCTGGTATCACTTCTTGTTATTGTGTCGATCCTTGCCGGTGCTTTAATATACCTGGCCACCGGTATAAAAAAATTCAGGACATCCGACAGCTTCATCGGAGGTGAAAAATTCCATGAACAGACAGCGTATCCGACGCCTGAATTCTACAAGACATTCGGGGAATTCAGGTTCCTGTCGGCAATGTACCGCAAGGCAAACGAAAAATGGTTCGACATATATGACCTCTCGCGGCAGGCTGTCCTCTGGTTCAGTCATAAGCTGAGCCTGGGGCATACCGGTATATTATCCGGTTATATTATCTGGGTATTGGCTGGACTTGCGATCCTTCTGTTGATAATGATATAATAAGCTAAGATATGGAAGCGGCTATTTCGGTTATACTGGTTTTTATGATCATCGGAGCTATCTTTGCCATCCACGCAAAGGATCTGCTTTCAGCTGTTATAACCTGTGGCATAATTGGTTACGGACTTGTGATCTGTTTCCTCCTGCTCCGGGCTCCCGACCTGGCAATAGTACAGATAGTTGTCGAAACCATTACCCTGGTCATCATGGTAGCGGTGGTTCTCGACAGCACACGCCGTGAACCATTCTCAAAACCTGATCTCAGGGAATATGTTAATATCTCGACTGCCGTTGTGATCATTGCCGTGATCTTTTTCTTCCTTAAAATGGCATCGGGCTCTCTTGATGAATTCGGAAAAGGCTCACTCAGAATGGCTGAACATTATATTGAAGGTGCTTCTTCAAAAACGGGAAGTGCGAACCTGGTGACAGGTGTAATATTCGACTTCAGGGGTTATGACACCCTTGGTGAAGCTACGGTACTTGTAACGGCTGTTCTCGGGGTAATAACGATATTACGTTTAAAAGGAAAAAAATGAAAGGCATGACTCTGATAGTTAAGAAGACTACCCAGCTGATAGCCGGATTAGTATTCCTTTACGGAATTTATGTGGTGCTGCACGGTCATCTGACGCCGGGAGGAGGATTTGCCGGAGGGGTTATAATAGCAGGCTCATTCATACTCCTGACACTGGCTTATGGCAGTGATTTCATGAAACTCACAAGAGAAGAGACAGGAACAACGATAACCGAAAACCTTGCGATTCTTACAGCTCTGCTAATTGCACTGGCCGGTCTTATCTTCGGAGCCGGGATTTTCTTCAGCAACTGGCTTCCGGCAGGCAAAGCCGGTGAACTGATCAGCGCCGGCGTAATACCCCTTTACAACATATTTATAGGGATAGAAGTTGCCGCTTCGATACTTACCATATTCCTTGCACTAATAATTTTTAAGGAGGAGATAACAAAATGACAGTATACCTGCTCTGTTTCATCTTATTCCTGGTCGGGCTCTATGGCATTATTACCAGGAGGAACCTTGTAAAGATAGTAATATCGCTGTCGATTATGGAATTCAGTGTTTTCCTCTTCCTGGCCCTGATCGGTTATGTCGAAGGAGGTTCAGCACCGATAATTGACCCGGCAACACCCGGTGGGATCTATGTCGATCCCCTGCCTCAGGCTATGGTGCTGACGGCCATTGTTATCGGACTGGCAACGACCGCAATGCTTATGTCTGTGATCATCAGGATCTACAGAAAATACAAAACACTCGATGTTAGGGAGATTAAGAACTTAAGAGGATAAAATATGAATCCGCTGATACCATTACTGGTGGCTGTTCCACTGGCAGGAGCTTTCCTGATAATGATCCTTGGAAAATTCGTTAAGGATATCAACAAATATATAGCCACCCTCACCTTAATGTTTCTTGTGGCAGCAACACTGGTGCTCATGGCCGGAACCGGATCTGACGTCGCGGTTTACAGGTTAGGCGGATGGGATAATATAAACGGCATCCCGATCGGCATTTATATGGTTTCCGACGGTCTGAGTGGCATTGTTCTTTGTATAATAAACGTTGTAGGCCTGCTGTCTGTAATATATTCTTTCACTTATATCAGCCGCTATACATCCGAAAATAACTACTACGCTCTCTTCTGCCTTATGGTAGCAGGGATGAACGGTGTGGTTCTCAGCGGCGACCTCTTTAACATCTTCGTCTTTCTCGAAATCGCCGCAATATCATCTTATGCACTTGTAGCCTTCGGCGTGGGCAGGACAGAGCTCGAGGCTACATTTAAATACCAGATACTTGGAGGACTGGCATCTCTGATAATTCTTTTCGGCATCGGATTTATTTACTGGCGGACCAAAACACTCAATATGGCCGATATCAGGGAAGTCATGGGAAGTGAGACCGGTAAGCCCCTTTACCTTCTGGTGCAGATGCTTCTTCTTTGCGGTTTCGGCCTCAAGGCAGCTGTTATCCCCTTCCATGCCTGGCTTCCTGATGCACATTCGTCAGCCCCCTCTCCCATATCTGCAATGTTGTCAGGTGTATTGATCAAGGCTGTAGGTATATATGTACTTATCAGGCTCTTCTTCAACATGTTCATCATAAGCAATGAAACAGCGGTACTCATAACAACTCTTGGTACACTGTCGATGGTATTCGGAGTTTTCCTTGCCATAGGCCAGTGGGATATAAAGAGGCTTCTTGCCTACCACAGCATCAGCCAGATGGGCTATGTTGTAATGTCGGCAGGAATGGGCATGATCCTCCTGTCAAAAGGTATCAAACCGGAAGTTGCTGCACTCGCTGTTGCAGGAGCTCTTTTCCATCTGATAAACCATGCAGCATTCAAAAGTCTTCTCTTCCTCAACGCTGGGGCTATTGAATACCGCACCGGCACCAGGGATCTAAAGGAAATGGGAGGTCTGGCAGCCCTGATGCCTGCCACATCCTCAACTTCCCTTGTTGCTTCAATGTCGATATCAGGCATTCCTCCCTTCAACGGATTTTTCAGTAAGCTCATCATCATCATTGCGGCAATAATGGCAAAATTCTACCTTCTTGCTGTCATAGCCGTACTGGTAAGCATAATCACGCTGGCCTCTTTCCTTAAATTTCAGAGGTATGCTTTTTATAACAGGGAAGCTGCAAATAACGGGAACAATATACGTGAAGTTCCGTTTCCGATGGTCCTCAGCATGGTATTACTGACCTTGTTCTGTATCTTGCTCAGCCTTATCGCAATACCACAGGTTAGGGATGTGGTGCTGACGCCGGCTGTTAATGTACTCATTGATCCTCATTTATATACTTCACCAATTTTAGGAATGTAATATGAGATACGTGGTATTTTTTATACTTGGACTGATCTTCTGGCTGGCTGTAACCTTCGATATCTCGGCTGCCAACATTGTTGCGGGATCGGCTGCTTCGCTCGTGTGTACTCTTATTTTTGCCAGGTTTTATTTTAAGGGTGTGCAGAAATTCTTTCACCCGGCTCGGTGGTTCTGGGGCCTTGTGTACCTTATGGTTTTTGTCTGGGCATGTATAAAAGCAAACTTCGATGTAGCCTTCAGGGTACTCAGTCCGGCGATGCCGATAAAACCGGGTATAGTGAAAGTGAGAACAAGCCTGAAATCGGAGTTTGCAAAAATGCTTCTTGCAAATTCAATTACCATGACACCCGGGACACTTACCGTTGACATCATAGGAGACGATTTCTATGTTCACTGGATTTATATACGTTCCGCTAATCCAGAAGTTTATACTTCGATGATCCTGGGTAGATTTGAAAAATACATAAAAAAGATTGTGGAATGAATACCTGGCTTGAAATATTGCTTTATGTCCAGATTGCCCTGAGCGGCTTGTGTCTGTACAGGATTATTAGGGGTCCTACTATTCCCGACAGGATGGTGGCGATAGATATTTTCGGGATACTGGTTGTGGGTGTATGTGCAATTATCGCTATCGACACGGGCAAGAGTTTCATTCTCGACATCGGGATTGCATGGATAATTCTCAGTTTCATTGGAACCCTTACTCTTGCTAAATATCTGAGCGGTAAAAAATTAAACGAATAAGATGATCGCATTAATAGTGATAAGCATTGGTATCCTGTTCAACCTTTTCGGTTGTATAGGGCTGCTAAGACTACCTGATGTCTATAACAGGCTCCAGGCTGCCACGAAATGTGTCACTCTCGGATGCTGCAGTATCCTGGCTGGTGTGCTTATTCATTTCGGATTCACCGAAGCCGGGATCAAGGCGCTGGTTGCTGTACCTCTTCTGTTTTTCAGCTCTACCGTCGCAGCACATGCCCTTATCAGGGGCACATACCTGTTTGGTGTAAAGATGAGCGACAAAAGCGTAAAGGATGATTATAAAGATGTGGAAAAATGAGATATCCTAAGCTAAGGGAACTGAAGGAAGCAGTAATATCGCTTCTTACGCCGGCCTACACTACCAGATTTCCGGCCGTGGATCATGTCCCCTTCGAGAACTTCAGGGGAAAACCGGTGGTAGATGAAGAAAATTGCGTGGGATGTGAGACATGTGCAAATGTTTGTCCGCCCAATGCGATCACATTTACCGACGATACTGAAAAACGTGTGCGTATTATGCGCAGGGATTACGGGAAATGCATATTCTGCGGCCAGTGCCAGGAACACTGTATCACAGGCAAGGGAGTGAAGCTGTCGGATAAGATCTTCGACATCGCCGGTACTGACAGGTCAGTGGTGGTGGAATACCAGGAAAAAGAACTTCTTATATGTAAGAACTGTGGAGCTGTAATAACCACCAGGGAACATATAGAATTCCTTCACCGTAAACTGGGACCAAAAGCCTTCTCATCGGTACTTAACCTGAATGTCCTTAACGACAGACTTAAACTTGCTGATGACAGCGACACTGAGGTTGAAATAAAAGACGGTCTGAAAAGGAAAGACATGTTCAATATCTTATGCCCAAACTGCCTGCGTCTTGTCCTCGTTAAATATCTCTGATCAGGATGACTCCTGAACTTGAAAATCTTCTCAGCCTCACCGGCAAAAAGATCCTTTTTGTCGGTATCGGAAATGTTCTTCGCAGCGACGACGGAGCAGGCGTTTATATCAGCAACAACATTAAGCCTCACGGAAATATCGCCTCACTTACTGTTGAAGTCAGCATTGAGAACTATATCGGCAAAATAAATTCATTGAATCCCGACATCCTGATTCTTATCGACTGTGTTGAAATGAACGAAGCTCCGGGCAGATATAAACTGCTGAAAGCAGGCGAAGTTTCCGATCTGACATTCAATACACACAATATTTCGCTGGCCAGGATAACGGAATTCTTCAGGGCAGAAGTCTATATTCTCGGAATTCAACCTGCCGGTTTTGGTTTTGGTGAAAATATTTCATATCTTGTAAGAAGTGTTTCTGACGAAATTATTAACCTAATTAACGACAGGAGGTAACCATGGCAGTTGATTATCTGTGTAAAATGTGCAAGGGACATCTTAAGGTGAAGACATCCATAATCCTTGCAGCGTCGAAGTTAAACAGTTCTCAGAGAGGTCTTGTTCTTCTAGATCCCGAACTGGGCAACTACACCACTACCACACATCCCCCGTTTTCAATTGAGGAAGGTGCAGAATACATTTACACCTGCCCTATCTGTCACTCTCAGCTTAACAGCGCTAAGTACAATCATCTTGTAAGGATCATCAGGGTTGAAGAGGACGGAAAGCAGTACGATGTATATTTTTCGGACATCGGCGGTGAAAAATGCACATTCAAGCTCGGTGATGACAAGCTGGAGGTCCAGGGTCCCGATGCCAGCCTTTATAACAAGTATTTTGACATCCCTGAAGAAGATAAGAAATACCTTTAATAATTCTTGGAACGAAAATTTTCAGGGACGCCTTTTCCGGCGTCCCTTCTGTGTTTTGTTTGTTTTGCTCTCTTCCTTATTTATCTTATTTTTGCCTGCACTGATATGATAATAACAAATGCTTATTAAAACTATGAATAAAGATGTAAACAAGTTGGCGGCCGACAATATCCGCCTACTTTCAATGTCGATGGTCGAAAAATCGAAGTCGGGGCATCCCGGAGGAGCAATGGGAGGAGCTGATTTCATCCATATTCTCTTTTTCGAATTCCTGAACTTCGATCCCGACGATCCATCATGGATGAACCGTGACAGGTTCTTTCTTGACCCCGGACACATGTCGCCCATGTTATATTCACAGCTGGCGCTGACAGGTCTGTTCAGGACTGAAGAACTGATGCAATTCCGTCAGTGGGGAAGTCCTACTCCCGGGCATCCTGAACTTGACATAAAGCGGGGTATTGAAAACACTTCCGGTCCGCTCGGGCAGGGACACACCATGGCTGTAGGTTCAGCCATAGCGGAAAGATTCCTTGCTTCAAGGTTCGGAGAGCTTTTCTCTCATAAAACATTTACTTTCATTTCCGACGGAGGAATACAGGAAGAGATATCGCAGGGTGCCGGTCGCCTTGCAGGATACCTCGGACTCAATAACCTGGTGATGTTCTACGATTCAAATGACATTCAGCTCAGCACCGAGACCAGTGCAGTCACTCTTGAGGACACTGCAATGAAATACACGGCCTGGGGCTGGGATGTGATGACAATAGAAGGTAACGATCAGCAACAGATACGCGAAGCCCTTGGGAAAGCAATGAAGTCTACCGATAAACCTGTTCTTATAATTGGAAAAACAATTATGGGAAAAGGTCTTCTCGACAATGAGGGAAAGAGCTTTGAAAGAAAAACCTCCACACATGGCATGCCGGTCAGCGAAGCCGGAGGTTCGTACGAAAAATCGCTTGTAAACCTTGGAGGAGACCCGCAGGATCCATTTAAAATCTTCAGTGAGGTTAAGGAACTGTACGAAAAAATCCTTGACGAAAAGCGGAAAAAGGTTTCAGATTGGAAAAAGAAAAAGGCTGTCTGGGCTTCGGAGAACAGCGATCTGGATAACAAACTGACCATGTTCTACTCCGGCAGGATACCGGAAATAGATTTCGGAAGCATCCCGCAGAAGGAAGGATCTGCAACGAGGGCTGCTTCGTCGGCAGTTCTTGCTGTCCTGGCAAAAAATATAGAAAACATGGTCGTGGCATCTGCCGACCTGTCCAATTCCGACAAAACTGACGGCTTCCTGAAAAACACCAGGGCTTTTAAAAAAGGAGATTTTTCAGGCGCTTTCCTTCAGGCAGGCGTGGCAGAGCTTACCATGGCTGCAGTTATGAACGGCATGGCTCTTCACGGCGGTGTTATTCCCGCCTGCGGAACCTTCTTCGTCTTCTCCGACTACATGAAACCAGCTGTCAGGATGGCGTGTCTGATGGAACTGCCGGTCATATATATCTGGACACATGATGCCTTCAGGGTCGGTGAAGATGGTCCGACACATCAGCCTGTGGAACAGGAAGCCCAGATAAGACTTATGGAACACCTTAAGAATCATCACGGAGAGAACAGCATTACGGTTCTGCGTCCTGCCGACTCGGCTGAAACGACGGTTGCCTGGAAACTGGCCCTTGAAAACAGGAAGACACCCACGGCACTTATTCTCTCCCGTCAGAACATAAAAGACCTTCCCCCGTCAGGCAGCAGCCGTTATGCTGATGCACTGAGCCTGACAAAAGGAGCATACATAGTGGAAGACTGCAGCGGTAAGCCCGACATAATTCTTCTTGCAAGCGGATCAGAAGTAGCCACTCTTTTTGAAGGAGCAGCTCTTCTCAGGAATGAAGGCCTGAAAATACGTATTGTCTCTGCTCCTTCCGAAGGACTGTTCAGGCTTCAGCAGGAAGATTACCGTAAATCGGTCATCCCCGGGGGGATACCTGTTTTCGGACTTACTGCCGGACTGCCTGTTACCCTACAGGGTCTTGCAGGACCAGCAGGCAAGGTATGGGGAGTGCCCGGTTTTGGTTACTCGGCTCCATACAAGGTACTGGATGAAAAGTTTGGCTTCACGGCTGAGAATGTTTACCGCCAGGTAAAAGAGTATCTGGCTCAATATAAGAAGTAAACATTATGATCATTCGTTATGGAGGCCGTCTCATCAGCGGCCTCTTTTTTTTATATATTTGCAGCCTTGATAATTACCATGAAATACGACATAAAACCGGGAATAAAAGGATTGATCTTCGATCTCGACGGGACTCTTGCCGACACCATGCCCTATCATTTTGAAGGATGGAAGAAAGCCTGCAATAAATACGGAGCTGATATAGATCCTGCTTTTCTGAGAAAACATACCGGGAGTCCGGGTTGGATAATAGCCTCAGAAATTGTAAAGAGCTGCGGACTTGAAGGCAGGGTTACTGCTGAGCAGATCATTGAGGAGAAGCTGGAGCAGTTTTACAACGTTCAGCATAATGTAAGGCCGATAGGCCCTGTTGCCGACATCGTAAGAAAATATCACGGTATTCTGCCAATGGCTGTTGGCACGGGAGGTCACAGAAATGCCGTGATCCGCACCCTGGAGATAACCGGATTACTGAAATATTTTGACATAATCGTTACAGCTAACGATGTTGAGAATTTCAAACCGCATCCCGAAACCTTCCTGAGGTGTGCGGAGCTCATGAAAGTGGATCCTTCCTTGGTGGAAGTCTTCGAGGACGGCGACCTGGGTATTGAGGCTGCCAAAAATGCCGGGATGGTGGTCACCGATGTCAGGTCGTGGTACGACTCGAACTGGTAATGGCTCAGACTTTGCAAACCGAAGCCTTCTTTGACATCCGAAGCCCCAGGTATTAGGGGCGAAGGATGTGGCGAAGGTTTGGCTCGGGGAAAGTTAAACCAGGATTTTTGTTGTAAGATTTGTATAGCTGGTTTTGATGTCTTCAAGAATAGTATTCGTCCTGCTTTCATCCTGCTCCACGATCATGTATTTCATGCCGGCAGTACCACTTGCAGCAAGGATCTCCCTGAAGTCGATAACTCCTTCTCCCACAGGTGCGATGTCAGTCTTGATAACCTCATAGAAGGGCGCTTCGCGCGTGTACATGTCCTTGAGATGCAATAGCTGGAACCTCCCGGGATATTTATTGAATAAGTCAACAGGATTGTGCCCTGCCTTGCTTGTCCAGAATACATCTAGCTCCATGGTGACGAGTTCCTTGTCGAGGTCTGCAAGCATAACATCAAAATATGGTATCCTGCCTTCCACGGTGGCAAATTCAAAATTGTGATTATGATAACCAAACTGTATACCAAACTCCTTCATCACCTCCCCTATCCTGTTCCAGTTTTCGGCCATCCTCTGATAACTGGCTATCGAAGTCCTCATCTCCTCAACTATCCAGGGCTGCAGACAGTATTTCACGCCTATCTTTGCATGATCTTCAGCCATTATCCTCGCATTGTCGAGAGTGACACCTGCCCCCTCAACCTGAGTGTGACTTGCAATTATGTCCATTCCAAGATCACTCACAATCTTCAGGAACTCCGCAGGATCATAATTATAGAACTTCCTGTTGGCATAATCGGCAAGTTCAATGAAACCATATCCTGTATCTGCAACAAGCTTAAGGGTACCAAGAGGATCTGCTGCCATAGCGTCTCTGATAGTATATAGCTGGAGACCTATATAATGTGATGCCTTTTCTTTACAACCATAACCTGAAAGGAAAGCTGCTCCCAACGTCCCGGCAGCTGTTACTTTTATGAATTCTCTTCTCGACTGTCTGTTTCTCATGACTGAATTTATCGTTAGTTATACTATAAGATGACTATTCTTTGTGACGTTAAAAATAATCAATAGATGTGAAAAATGAAATATAGTCCTTATATTAACTTTACTGCACTGATTAACCATATTTTTCATATTTTTAATGCTGTTTTTCAGGGGATGAGATCAACAATTTCGATATTCACATTATTACTGACAAGTTTTGTGTACCTGCAAGGCCAGCAGGCCGATTTCGTTGACAGATACAACAAACAAAAGCTTGAAGTCTCCGACCTGCTCATCGTTGAAGACACCCTTGAAATGAATGTCATTTCTGCAAGCCGCAGCTCCAAAAAAATCGGAGAGCTGCCCATAACGATCTTTGTCGTGACCAGGGAGGAGATACTTCGCAATCATTACATCTCTCTTACCGATGTGGTCAAAAACCTTCCCGGCATGCTTGTCTCCCAACCCGGGAACGGTGAATTCGGAGAGAGTTTCAAACTGAGAGGTCTCATCGGAAATATGTACACCATGATACTTGTTAACGGACTGCCTGTTAAACCGGGAGGAGTGACAGGAATGCCCGTAGGTCCTCAGTTACCTGTACGACAGGCTGAACGTATCGAGATCATATACGGACCTGCTGCTGCAATTTACGGTGCCGACGCAGTATCAGGAGTAATAAATATCATAACCCGGGAAGCCGAAAAGGGTACTTTCGTCATGGGAGACCTGGGACTGGGACTTAATGAATACAGGAACGGAAGCTTCATGGTGGGAGGAAAAACAGGGAAATACAAAAATATCCTTCAGTACACGTTCTATGGCGGACTAAATGAAGTCAGCGACCTGAATGTTGTTGAAGGCTACGATAAAATATACAACCCTCTTCAGTACCTTCAGGAAAAAGGGACCACATTTAATATAGGAGGGACTATTTACCAGCCATCTGACCTTAGCCCGGAAATCCTTCGTTCTGAAGGCATAAACCCCGATGCTTTTGTAAACGATAATTACCCGGAAAACTATGAAGGCAGCCTTACGTCTCCCCTCTTTGAAGAACTTCCCGCCGAAGGCAATAACCTGGGCCTGCATCTTAAATTCAGAGGCATATCGTTGTCATACAACAATATGTACCGGCGCACACACAGTTCGCTCGGACAATCGCCATATCTGTTCAAATATAATAATCCACAGAATTTCTGGGGCGAAAACATAAGGTCGACAGCTATCAGCTACAATCATGAATGGTCGCCCAGCCTGACCACCACCACTAATATCACAAGCCTGGTGTATAAAATGGACAATAATTCGAACATGGGCCTAACTTTCATCGACTACACCGACAAGGTATACAGGTATGCAGCCGGCAGGGATCTGCTGTTCGAACAACTCTTCACCATTATGCCCGGGCCGAATCTGGAAATAATGTCGGGCATTACATACCAGTATTCAGGAAGCCTGCCTCAGACGAACTTTCTGGATGCACCTTTCGATCAGGATGATTACAGCTTCTTCAGCACCAGGACCCGCCTGATCGACACTCTTTCAGGCAACTTCGGAATAAATCCCCTTGTTTTTCATAACGTTTCAGCCTTTGCCCAGGCATACTACTCACTCAACAGGTTCAGGTTTATGGGCGGAATAAGGATTGACGACAACTCTATGTACGGTGTCAGTGTCAGCCCCCGTCTGGCAGGACTTTTCATAATGAATCAGAGAACCAGCTTCAGGGGGTCAGTGGGCTATGCATATAAAGCACCTCCGCCGTCAATGGCCTGGCAATCACTGGCATACAGAACAGGCACAGATCCCGACAGCCTGGTATATCTGGCTGTACCAAATCCCGGACTGAAACCCGAGAAGTTCATGTCGGTGGAAGCAGGCCTTATCCGTAATTCCCGGAGAGGACTGCATACAAATATTTCATTCTATTACAATGTGGTGACTGACCCTATCGTTGAAATGTACAAGCCGGTAACCACATTTGGTCTTCCTTTGGCTGCTATAAAACCTGAAACCGACAGTGTACTCATCAGGGACAACAGCAGTGAATCAGCATCGAGGTTGTTCGGAGTCCAGAGCACATTCAGAAAAAATGACCTTATCAAAAGGATCCATCTTGACCTCGAACTTAGTCTGACACTGGCCATGTATAGCGACAAACGCCCCGACATACTGGAAATTGCAACCGACTATATAAGTAATCTGAGTCTAAATCCAAATCATTACGGACAACTTAAAATATCAGCCGAGCCCCTGAAAAACCTCTATTTTCAGATCAGCAGTAACTGGGAATCGAGCTGGCTGAGGGTGCTGATGCCCATCAAGGAAATTTACGAGGACATCATTCAGGATTATGATGGTTACTACTGCATGGACTTCGTAGCCAACTACAGGATCGGAGCCAATCTTAACGGTTTTTTAAAGATCAACAATATTTTTGATGAAAAATATGGAGGCCCCGCCTACTCGGGAATGAAGAGCGCCCTTACCTATAATCCCCAGACAGGAAGAAGTATCAGCCTGGGTCTGACATATACCCTTAACTGATGGTTAGAAAGATACTGACCATATTATTGATAATTGTGTCATCGGAGGCAGCGGGATTGTTCAGACCGGGCATTATCCGGGTTACTCAGGATAAGTTCCCGGAAGACTGGGAACTCACATTGCGTAAAAACCTTAAAGCTGCGGAGGAATTCAGGAAACTTGGCAAGACTGCCGAGGAAGCTGAAGTACTCAAATCGATTGCTGATGACTACTTTGACCTGGAGATCTACAAGAAGGCTGCACTATACTATGAACAGGCTTCGCAAAAGACAGCTGGGAAGGAAGAGAGAATCCTGTCGGAACTTTACGAAAAAGCAGGACTTTCATATTTCAACCTGATGCTTGATTCGGTATCATCCATCTGGTATCAGAAAGCTGTTACACTATCTGAAAAAGCAGGCGATGATGATTCATCTGTGCGTTGCCGCGGACAACTGGGTATTATCTATTCACAACTTGGTTTTCACGATAAGGCCCTTGCAGAATATGAATATCTGACAGCATATTATAAAACGGAGAACAGGACCAGGGAACTGGCATCAGCATATAATCAGGCGGGTATATTATACTTCAGAAAGCAGGAAACCGCAAAAGCAATGGAAATGATCTCTGAAGCAATCCGGATTTCACAGAGTGGTGGCACCGACGATCATTTTCTTACAGAGGCCTGGTCAAATATGGCAATTTGCTACCAGAATGCCGGAAATGGAAAAGAAATGTTTGAATGCTTCAGCACTGCCCTGAAACATGCAGATGCATCGGGCAGAACCTCAGAAGCTGCAAGGATTCAAAGGATTATGGCTAATGTATATTATAATAACGGCGATAATTATCACGCTGAAGTTTATTGTCTCAGTTGTATTGAGTCGGCGGTGAGTTCAGAAAATTTCGATGTTCTGTATCTGTGCTACCGCGATTACTCTGATGTCCTGGAAAGCGGTAACGACTTTATAAAAGCTCTTCAGTATTACGAAAGATACCTGAGTCTGCGGGATTCCCTTAACTATGAAAGAAGGCTGGCAGAAAGATACAATGAAGACAGAATAGCTGAGTATGAAACAATTGAAACGAGAATTAAGAATGAGCTGGCAGAAGAGGAGATCAGGGACCTTGAGATGAAGAACCTGAGAGCGGAAGCCGAGAGAAGAGAAAATGCAATAAACCTGCTGATAAAGGAAAAGGAACTCGACAGTCTTGAAAAGGAAAGGATCACACAGTCGCTGCTTCTTGAGAGGGAGAAAAATATTGCCAGGGAGAACCAGGAGAGAGTGAGGTCTCTGGAACAGGAGGCAAGGATTCAGCAACTTGAAATTGACAGGATTGCAGAACAGGAAAGACTGCTGAGGACCGAGAACCAGCTCCTCGAAACACAGAAAAGACAGGAAGAGGAAAATGCACGCAAGGCCAGGCAGATACGAAATATGGCTATCTTCCTTGTGGTCCTGATGGTAATAGTTGCAGTTATGATACTCTTCGGTCTTATCTCTACCCGGAAAAAGAACCAGAAACTGGCTGAAAGCAAGAGGCAGATAGAGAAAATAAACTCCGACCTGGAGGTTACAAACGCCGAAGTGCTAAGACAGAAAGAAATAATAGAACAAAAGAACCAGTCCATTACCGACAGTATCCAGTATGCCAGAAGGATACAGACAGCAGTGCTTCCTCCGGCCGATTTCATCGACAGATGGGGAATTGAGAACTTTATTCTCTTCAAACCCAAGGATATTGTGAGTGGCGACTTCTACTGGGGGGCAGATAAGGATGGGAAGTTTTATCTTGCGGCTGCCGATTGCACGGGACACGGAGTTCCGGGAGCCTTCATGAGCATGCTGGGCCATGCCTTCCTTGAAGAGATAATAAACACAAAACCAGCCGATAACGCCGCAACGATACTGAACCTGCTCAGGGACGAAATAATAAATACTCTCAGGCAAAAAGGCACAGCCGGAGAAACACGCGACGGAATGGACATTTCACTTGTAATAATAGACCGTCAGGCAGGCAGACTGGATTATGCAGGAGCTAATAATCCTCTTTACCTTATCAGGGAAGGGTCTTTACAAAAACACCAGGCCGACCACATGCCCATCGGCATACATTTCATATCTTTTACTCCATTTACAAACAATGTCATTGAAATAAAGACCGGGGATTATCTATATCTTTTCTCCGATGGTTATGCTGACCAGTTTGGCGGACCCAAAGGCAGAAAATTCATGTATAAACCCTTTCAGGAACTACTGTTGAAAAATCATTCCCTGCCGATGAATGAACAGATGGCAATACTCGAAAAGTCATTTGAAGAATGGAAAGATGGATACGAACAGGTTGACGACGTACTGGTAATAGGGATAAAAATTTAGCTCCTGATCTCTTGTCCGATGAATCATCTTGTAACCACTGCCGACGGATCACACACAGTGTACCAGCCTGAGTTGAACGAGCATTATCATTCAGTTCACGGAGCAGTACAGGAGTCGGAACACATATTTCTGAAAGCCGGATTCGACACCTGCCGGGCTGATCCGGTCAACATCCTTGAAGCCGGTTTCGGAACGGGGCTCAATGCACTTCTTACTGCTGTAAGAAGCCTGGCAGTATCCAGGCAGGTTTACTATACGTCGCTGGAAAAATTTCCGCTAGGGGATGGTGTTATGAAGTCATTGAATCACAGCCTGTATGCAGGCGCCGAAGGAAGCCGGATAGCCGATGCGATAAGAATGGCTCCATGGGGAGAGATGACCCCGATATATGGAAACTTCAACCTGCTTAAAAAGAAAGCTGATCTGCTCAGCGAAGTTCTCGAAGGCAGTTACGATCTTATCTATTTCGATGCTTTCGGGCCTGACAAGAAACCGGAGATGTGGAGCAGGCATATTTTCGAAAAAATTGCTGCCGTGACAGTTTCAGGCGGAATACTGGTAACCTATTCGTGCAAAGGTGAAGTGAAGCGCACCCTGAGAGCTGTCGGATTCAGTGTTGAAATGCTTCCGGGGCCTCCGGGCAAGCGTCATATCATGCGCGCTGTCAAAATCTGAAAAAAAATCCTTAACTGTTTTTTGCTGACCTCAAAGTATTATCTTTGCGGAAATTTAAAATTAAAAGTAATCATTATGAAAATCAAAGGAATTGTCGCAATCACTGCTGTAATGTCCATGATGCTTGGATCATGTTCAAACAATGCGATACAGAGCGCTAAGATGAAAAGCAATATGGACTCATTATCATACGCTTTCGGAGTATTTTATTATGGCTCACTCAGCACCGATAGTCTGGAGCTTAATCCTGTCCTGGTGGCAAAGGCAATGATGGATGGCAAAGAACAGAAGTCTGCTATGACCGAGGAAGAAGCCAGGTCGATTATTATGGACTTCATTAACATAAGGGAAGCTGAAAAAGCTGAAAAAGAAGCTGAAGCAAATAAGGTACTTTTTAAGGATTATATAGAAGAAAATACTCTTTTCCTGGAAAAAAATAAGGAGAAGGAAGGTGTTGAGGTTACTGCAAGCGGACTTCAGTATGAAGTAATCACGATGGGTAGAGGCCAGAAGCCTTCAGCCATGAACACTGTAAAGGTGCACTATACCGGAACACTCATTGACGGAACCGAATTCGACTCCTCCAGGGACGGAGAACCGGCTGAGTTTCCACTGGCAAATGTCATTCCCGGATGGATAGAAGCTCTTCAGCTTATGCCGGTAGGATCAAAATTCAGGATCTACCTGCCTTCAGACCTGGCATATGGTTCAAGAGGCGCCGGTGAGGCCATTAAACCGTTCTCAACTCTTATTTTTGATGTAGAACTGCTCGATATTATCCAGTAATGAGAAACGCGGAGATACATACCGGCAAAGGTGTGATGAAAGTGAACTTCTACGAGGATGACGCACCCGCAACTGTAGATAACTTTGTTTCGCTGGCTAAAAAGGGATTCTACGACGGACTGGCATTTCACCGTGTGATCCCCGATTTCGTCATCCAGGGAGGATGCCCCTTTTCAAAAGACATGTCTGATCCGAGGGTCGGAACAGGAGGTCCCGGCTACAGGATCAACTGTGAACTGACTGGCGCCAGCCAGTACCACGACAGGGGTGTGTTATCGATGGCCCATGCAGGAAGGAATACCGGAGGATCACAGTTTTTTATCTGCCACAGCAGGTCCAACACCAAACATCTCGACCGGCAACATACATGTTTCGGCAAAGTGTACGAAGGTCTTGAAGTGATTGACCTTATCAGACAGGGCGACACGATAGATAAGATAATTATAAACGAAGACTGATCAGAAGATGGCATTTGAAATTACCGGCAGAATTATTGAAGTAATGCCTGTAAACCAGGTAAGTGACAAGTTCAGGAAACGTGAATTCGTTATTGAAAAGAAAGAGTCGGGAGGATCTGCTGTTTTTATAGATTATATCAAGTTCCAGCTTGTCCAGGACAAGTGCGATCTGATAAATGAATCGTTCCTGAATGAAGATGTCAGGATCTGGTTCAACCTCAAGGGAAACAGGTGGGAACGCGACGGCAGGGTAAACTATTTCACCAACCTCGATGCCTGGAAGATTGAAAAAGTCACCGGGCAGGTTACCGAAGAAAATGTGATACCGGGCCATCAGCTTGAAGATATCCCCGCCCGACAACGATGAACTGAGCGATCTTCCATTCTGAAGATATACCTGAGACTGTCCGGGGATTTTCTGCAACAGGGAATCCCGCCTCACATATATATTTAAAGACAGGTCCACAGACAGAACTATGAATAACCCTCTGTTACAGACATGGGATACGCCTTACGGCACGCCTCCCTTTGACCTGATAAAAATATCTCATTTCAAACCTGCAGTGGAAGAAGCCATAAAAGAGGCAGCACTGCAGATTGAGGCTATAGCCTCCGACCCGGGACAAGCGGATTTCAGCAATACCGTTGAAGCACTTGACAATGCGGGTGAAAAACTCGGCAATATCACTGCTGTGCTCTTCAACCTCAATAATGCCGAGACCTGCAAGGAATTGCAGGCTGTCGCACAGGAATTATCTCCCCTTCTGGCACGCTTTTCCAATGACATTACCATGAATGATAAACTCTTCAGGAGGGTAAGTGCCGTTTATGAATCACGCCATTCATCAGGTTTTACTACCGAAGAAATGATGCTTCTTGAAAAGCATTACAGGAATTTCATTCTTGGAGGTGCCGGACTTTCAGAATCCGGAAAGAAAAGATTCCGGGAGATATCTGAGGAACTTTCGCTTTTATCGGTCAGATTCGAGGAAAACATACTTGAAGACACTAATCTGTTCGAACTGCATCTTACTCACAAAGAAGACCTTACAGGCCTTCCTGAAGGAGTTGTTGAAGCTGCGGCCTCTGAAGCCAAAAACAGAGGGAAAAAAGGATGGGTCTTTACCCTTCATTCTCCAGGTTATGTTCCTTTCATGAAGTATTCCGATAAGAGAGAGCTCAGGGAAAAAATGTTCAGAGCCTATTCTTCAAGAGCCTATCATAATGACGAACACGACAACCGTGAACACGCATGCAAAATAGCAAATCTGCGACTTGAGATGGCTAATATCCTTGGCTTTAAAACCTATGCCGAACAGGCTTTGAATGACCGGATGGCAGAAAATACCCCCGGTGTAATGTCATTTCTTCAGAAACTGTACGCGGCTGCAATGCCTGCTGCACAAAAGGATCTTAATGCTGTCAGGGAATTCGCGCTAAGAACGGGGCATCAGGGCAGACTTGAAAAATGGGACTGGGCATATTACTCGGAAAAATTACAAAAGGCTGAATTCGACATAGACGACGAGATACTGAAACCATATTTTTCTCTTGAAAATGTTGAAAAAGCTGTCTTCAGCCTGGCATCACGCTTATACAATATCACTTTTGTGGAAGACAGAAAGATCCAGGCCTATCATCATGAAGTAAAAAGATGGAGGGTAACAGAAGAAAACGGCAGTCTGCTTGCAATACTCTATATCGATTATTTCCCGAGACCCGGAAAAAGTGGCGGGGCCTGGATGACAAATTTCAGGGAACAAAAGATAATAGAAGGATCCGACATCAGACCACAGGTATCAATAGTAACAAATTTCACCCGTCCCGGAAATACGAAACCCTCACTCCTGTCTTTCAGTGAGCTGACAACATTCCTTCATGAATTCGGACATGCACTGCACGGAATGCTAAGCAAATGCAGGTTCAGTAGCCTGTCGGGAACGAATGTGACACGCGATTTCGTGGAACTGCCCTCACAATTCATGGAGAATTATGCTTTTGAAAAAGACTGGTTGTCAGAATGGGCCGTCCATTACCTTACAGGAGAACCCATCAGAGATGAACTTATTGATAAGATAAAGGCTTCATCGACCTTCAACGAAGGCTATGCATGCAACAGGCAAATTGGCTTTGCTTTTCTGGATATGGCATGGCACACCATCACAAAACCTTTTGACCGGGAACCTGAATATCTTGAATCTGAAGCTCTGTCTGGCTCGGAATTGTTCCCTCCCGTCGAGGGAACGAACATGAGCGTATCCTTCGGACATATTTTCGGAGGAGGTTATGCCGCAGGTTATTACGGATATAAATGGGCTGAAGTACTTGATGCTGATGCATTCAGCCTTTTAAGGGAAAAAGGCATCTTCGATAAGGAAACGGCTGCTTCGTTCAGACACAATATACTTGAGAGAGGAGGCTCCGACAAGCCTATGAACCTGTATGTTAAATTCAGGGGCAGGGAGCCTTCTCCTGAAGCTTTTTTGGAAAGAAGCGGTCTGAAGTGAATAACAATTTGCCATAAGTGACTAATTTAGTACCTGTAAACTGAAACAGATGATCTTCTTCTTTAAAACCCTGTCAAAGAACATAATTGCTGTAGGCGCTTCTCACAGCCTTAGCTCAAAAGATAATGAGAAACTTGTATGGCTCTTCGGAAATGCCGGTTCGCTGTCAAAGAAGAGTATCAGCGGCCGCTACGTCGGACCTCGTAAGGAGATGATCACTCCCTGGAGTACCAACGCTGTTGAGATTACACAGAATATGGGCATAAAAGGAATATACAGGATAGAGGAGTTTCATCCTGCTGCCGGAGAAGCACATCACGATCCGATGCTCCAGTCATTATACAAAGGGCTTGATCAGAACCTTTTCACTGTTGACAGGGAGCCCGAACCAGTAATGATGATCGACAATATCAGGGAGTACAATGAAAAGGAAGGTCTTGCCCTCAGCACGGAAGAAATAGCTTATCTTGAAGATCTTGCAAAGAAGATTGGAAGAAAATTGACAGACAGTGAGGTATTTGGATTTTCACAGGTCAACTCAGAACATTGCAGGCACAAAATTTTCAACGGCACTTTCATCATTGACGGTAAGGAACAACCATATTCACTGTTTGAAATAATAAAGAACACCACCCTGAAGCATCCTAACAGGGTTGTGTCGGCCTATAAAGACAACTGTGCCTTTATTCAGGGACCTTCGGCCGAACAATTTGCTCCTGCAACACAGGATAAACCTGATTACTTCAATATCAGGAGTTTTGAATCGGTCCTTTCACTAAAAGCCGAAACCCATAATTTCCCCACCACAGTAGAACCCTTTAACGGCGCTTCCACAGGCACGGGAGGAGAGATAAGGGATCGTATCGCCGGAGGTAAGGCGGCCTTCCCTGTTGCCGGAACTGCGGTCTATATGACATCCTATCCCCGACCCGAGGGAGGAAGACCCTGGGAGCAAAAAACGGAAGCAAGGCAATGGCTCTACCAGACTCCCGAAGACATACTCATAAAGGCATCAAACGGCGCAAGCGATTTCGGCAACAAATTCGGCCAGCCCCTGATATGCGGATCGCTGCTGACATTTGAACATTTTGAAAATGACAGGAATTACGGTTTCGATAAGGTTATTATGCTTGCCGGTGGTATTGGGATCGGAAAGAAAAAAGACAGCGCAAAGTCTGTTCCTGAAAAAGGTGATCTTATAGTACTTCTCGGAGGGGATAATTACAGGATAGGAATGGGCGGAGGTGCAGTATCATCGGTAGACACAGGTAAATTCGACAGTGCCATTGAACTTAACGCCGTACAGCGCGCAAACCCTGAGATGCAGAAGAGGGTTTACAATGCCATAAGAGCTCTTGGAGAGATGGAATCGAATCCTGTCATCTCAATTCACGACCACGGTGCTGGAGGACATCTGAATTGTCTTTCGGAACTGGTGGAAGCTACCGGGGGCACAATAGATATTGGCAAACTCCCTGTGGGAGATCCCACTCTCTCTTCAAAAGAAATAATCGGAAATGAATCCCAGGAAAGGATGGGACTGGTA
The DNA here is from genome assembly GCA_016936435.1 of Bacteroidales bacterium. Taxonomy (GTDB): domain Bacteria; phylum Bacteroidota; class Bacteroidia; order Bacteroidales; family VadinHA17; genus LD21. Next base: position 237 of record JAFGXX010000210.1, on the reverse strand, counting down.
CTGAACGGTGCTTCAGTGAAAAAACTAAAGCAGATAGCTGACAGGGAAAGAGCTCCTTTATACATAATAGGAGAAATAACCGGAGACCATCAGTTCACCTTTGTAAATCCGGCAACCGGAGAAAAGCCTATAGATTTGAAAATAGAATCGCTGTTCGGAAAAGCTCCGGGGACAATAATGACTGACTCGACCATACCTGTTAAATGGGATGAGGTGGAATATTCACAGGATAAATTA
>JAFGXX010000033.1 GCA_016936435.1 Bacteroidales bacterium | reverse complement strand
TGATAGTTCATGAATCATTCTGTAAGTCTATGTATTTGTATGCGGCAGAGCCGCCTGATATCTGTAGCATGGCATTTGTATTACAACCTCGCAGGTGCAGAGCACCGAAATATCTAATCCCATCCTTTGATATCATTGAAAAATTCAAAAACATATTCATCTTTAAATTGAACCTCGTTCTTCGCCAGAATCTCTAGATATTCTTCTCTGAATGGCCTCTTTTTATGATGCTCTTCCTGGGATAAAATATATTTCACCACATTATCTATCTGGGAATGAGAATGTGTGAAGGCTCCATAACCTTTCTGCCATTCAAATTTAAACTTTGAAAATCCTTTTCTCTTTATGAATGCATTGGATGATGTTTTAATTTCTTCTACAAGATCAGGTACCAGCTGATTTACATTATATCCTGAAAAAATATGAATATGGTCAGGCATTGTCGCAATTGCCAGCATTTTATGATGATGATTTTGTACAATTCCCGTAATATACTTTTCCAATTCATTTTTCCATTCTTTTCTTATCAGTGCATTCCTATTTTTCACTGAAAATACTAAATGAAAATAGCATTGAGTGTAAGTGTTTGCCATGGTGTTGCAAAATTTTTTTTTCAGTTAAAATACACCCTGAATATCAATAACCGGCAACCCTTCTACCCCGGGGAGCCACCATTTCTGCAGCCATATCATAAGGAAGCTCCCAGACTTTGTTCCCTTTTTTGTTTGAGAAGTACAGATGTGATTCCGAGATTTTGTCAGCATCGCCGTCGGCCCAGTATGAATAAAAATCCTTATGTGCATTCACCGGTCTTCTTACATATGAATGGTTGCGTTCGCTACCGGATGTAATGTCGCGGACCTTTTTCCATGTAAGCCCTTCATCCTTACTAATCCATGAAGCCACCTCCCCACCTGTACCATACTTTTGCGGCCCTGCTTCTGTAGGACCGACGATCCTCCAGCAGTTTTTTTCCACATAAATGGATCCCATATCGTAATTGTGTGTCGACTCGCAGACCTTATGGAAATTCCACGTATCACCTTTCCAGTGAATTACGAACCATTCCCTGGGATCGCCACCCGGTCCGGGTCTGAAATCATTACTTATAATTGCCAGGATAACCGGATTGCCTTCTTTGTCAAAATTGAGATCATTGATGTAGACCAGCTTTTTCTCTGCTTCATAGTCTCTGACAAGAGCATCATTATGAATATCGGTCAGCGGCATCTGCAGTATCTTCCCTCCTGCTGTGGTCCATGTTTTTCCCATATCGGTAGTCTGAACGGCGTAAATGTTTGTTCGTTTATCGACATTTCCTCCAGGATGATAATTAAATACCGAGACCAGTTTTTCCCCGAACATGTTGGTAACCTGATAATGTCCGCCCAGACCGGCCAGCTTCTGATCAGGAGCCCATTCCCTGCCGTCGGGACTGGTTGTCCAGTATAGTTCACGTCCTTTGGTATATTTTGTAAGAAGATACAGGAAGCCTTTGCCATCAACCCACCAGGGTTGCGGATAGGTCATCTCGCCCTCCTTTATTTTTTCAAACGATTCAATGCTGTAAGGTAAGCTGCTTTTGTATATTGATCCCGGCCTGTGCCGTGCCCTCCCGCTTACAAACACCCATATATATCCTTCATTATCAATGGAAAGCACTCCGTTGTCATGAGGATCGTTAACTTTTTCCTTATCGCAAACGATAACCGGCCTGGGTACTATACCGGTAACATGATCATAATAAGAGATCATGATAAGCAGGTGTCTTTCATCAGCTGCGGTTGTTCCACCATATACGAAAAATGTTTTTTTCACTTCAGGCGAATAGATTGCAACAGGTATGTGATCGGCGGTATAGGTACCCAGACCTCCTGAATACTTGTCGCCGTAATCGCTGAACTGCCCCAGTGTAAACCAGATAGCCCTGTAACCGTCGGTTTTCAGATTCTGAGCAGGACTGTTCATGCGAAGAACCGAAATAATGAAGATAACCAGGATGGAAATTTTAATTAAAGCTTTCATAACATATCTTAAAGTAATTCTGTGAATGCCTCTGCTTCTCTATGTTTGTCTCTGTGTCTCTTCGGTTTTCCTAAGTGTAAGTTCTTTGTCTTTTCCGTTACACAGAGTAAATCCGTAGGAGCACAGAGGTCCACAGAGGATTATTCAGCTATAAATTTAATTAATGGTATAAGTATCGGCTTCCCTCTTATAGCGGTATGTGTAACTTTTTTCAGATCGCCGCTGCCTTTCTCTTCCGTAACAATATAAGGATTCATTTTACTTGTGAAGGTAAGGGCTCTTTCTTTTGCATAGGGGCCGTAACGTCTGAAAACCGGGTATACGGTTGCGATCAGCTCGTCCAGCTGGGTTTTATCGGTTACAATCGTACCAGGAGGCCATAAGGGAAGTTTGGCAGGCTGGGAAACTATCACTGTCCCGCCCGAGGGGATCCAGTTAAGCCAGTTCATCTCATCGCCTGCATTTTTCTCCTTCCCCAGTCTTATCATCTCTTCGGAATAGAATTCTCTCAGCGCCAGTTTAAAAAGTGGCGGGAGCCTGGTGGCTTCAACATAGCCTGCAATAAGCCTGCAGTTGTTGTAATGGTCAACATTGAAATTATAATCGTCGGCCACGATCCTTCCATTGTTATTCATCATGTGCGATCCGAAAAGAGAAAGAAGCACACGGAACTCTACCGTAGCCGTGTCGACCGTGGAATTATTCTTCACGATGAGATCCCTGATTGCGGATTCATATCCTTCCACACCTGAAGCTGTTAACGTAAGGTCGTCGAAGGTTCGTTTGATTTCCTGCGGGATATCGTCGAGTCTGGCGACCTGGAAATACTGTTTTGAAACGGGCATTCTGCCTCTTTCCTCAGGGACTGGTTCAAAAATTACTGAATTGTCGGGCTCCGCTGCCACGGCTTCTATCTCAAACGATCCGGAAGCAAGGCCGCTGGCAGAAACCACCACACGGATTTTACCCTGCTTACCGGTTGACCTTATGACATTTGATACCGGTGTATCCATATACCATACACCTTCCATTTCACCGTTCTTGTTGATGTCGGTTTCATAAACTTCCGGGCCGACCAGCGTGGCAGGTCCTGATACATTCCATCGCAGGGTATTGTTTGCGCCGAATACATGATTACCGTTTGCATCTGCAATGTCGGCAGTAATTATTACTACTGAAGCCAGACCGGCTGTAATTTTCCCTGCGGAGCCGCTAAGTATTATTTTTGCCGGATCTCCGGCCATGATTATCCGGGTTGTAACTGTTTTGCCCCCCCTTGTTCCAACAGCGCTCAAGGTTCCCTTCTCTACGAGTATATCATTAAAGGTCACACTGTGAAAATTCTCCTGGTCAGGGGTCTGAATACCTGCGGAGACACCATTAACCATCAGCTCAACCCTGTCGCAGTTAGAATTCAGGGTAATGTCTTTTTTCTGACCCAGATACTGAGATCGCCAGTGATGGGGCTGGATGAAAACCATCGGTCTTTCGAGATAGGTGGCCTGCCAGAAATAATATGCATACTTGGGGACTCTGTACACATCAACATAACCTTTTGGATTGACGTGAAGAAGAGGTGAATTGAGGTATTCACGGTCGGCACCATGATCTTCATAAAGCCATGTGCATAGGTTGCCTGTACCGAAAAGTCCACTTTTCCTGAGCATATTTTGCTGATGTTCCTCAGTGCCGCAGTGCTGCTCATTTTCCGGTTCCAGATCTTTTACATCCCTGTTGTACCAGCCCCGGATGGTACAACGGAGAAGATTCTCTATCGGAAGGTTATCGTCATTATGTTTAACGTACATTCCGGCAGAGCCTCCGGATACGCGCCTTGCAGTAAGTATCCTTGTGGTATCTTCTGCAATGGCATATTTTGAGTCGACGGCATGGTTTGTTTCGTTGCCCATACTCCAGAACATTATGCTCGGATGGTTACGGTCGCGGCGTATCATCTCCTTCATCTGCTGCTCCTGGACTTCGGGAGAAAAAGCCTGATTTTTGATACTTGGCGTTTCCTCATCGATAATAATGCCGTATTTGTCGGTCAGATCGTAAACATAGATATCATTCGGATAATGGGCTGTCCTCATGAAATTGTAATTGAGGTTCTCCTTCATATCCCTGAAATCCATTTCTGTCATCCATTTTGGTATTGCGTCGCCGAGCCAGGGATATTCCTGGTGCCTGTTGCCGCCGTGCAGGACCATCTTTTTCCCGTTAAGATAGAGGTAATCTTCATCGTAGTTCCACCAGAACCACCTGAATCCCAAAGGACTGGAATAAGTGTCGGTGATCCTGCCGTCAACTGTGACTTCAGACCATACTTTATACAAATAAGGCGACTCCGGAGACCAGAGATGAGGCTTTTTAAGCGGCTTAAAAGTCTGATCGAATTCATAAAGCTGACCCGGATTTATTGTTGCTTTTGTTTTCACCATTTTGATAATCTTACCGGTGGCGTCCATAATATATGTATTCAGCACACATTGTTCAGGACGGCTGTAATCATTCTGCACCCATGTCTGCACGCGGGCCACTCCCGCTTTTTCGGACACTGAGGGTGTAGTGACGAAAGTACCTCCTTCATGCGAGGCTGAGCCCTGCATGGGTATGTAGAGTCTGTCTTTGACAACAAGCTTCACATCGCGGTAGATGCCTCCGTAAACGTTGAAGTTGCCGGCTGCCATGGGGGGTATGCTGAATGCGTCCTTTTGCCTGTTGTTTACAGCGACCACGAGTACATTTTCCTTACCTTCAACCAGTTTGCCGCTGAGATCGAAGTCGAAGGACCCGTAACCTCCCTTATGATCTCCGAGGTAGTTCCCGTTGATCCATACCCTGCAATATTTCTGAACACCTTCGAACTCCACAAATACCTTTTTATCAGCAAGATCGGCGTTCACCCTGAAGCGTTTGCGGTACCATCCCCAGCCATTCCACCAGTAGGGATTGTCTTTTTCGGAAGGGCTTTTAATGAAGGGATGTATTTCTCCGGTCGTCTCATAGGTGCTCCATGTGTGAGGGATGCTTATCAGCGGCCATTTTGAGTCATCAAAATCTGCTGTCTGATATCCTGCCTCCCTGTTTTCTTCGGGGAAATAATTGAAGGTCCACATGGAGTTGATAATTTTTTCAACTCGCGGGCTCTTCCCGGGATTGGATTTTTTTTCTGTCGCTTCAGCAGAAAAGATGAAGGTAAAGATCAGCAGCAGTGCTATTATCATTCTCATTTCAGGAAGGTTTTCATCCTAGTAAATTTACAGATAATCTTTGTAGAATCCTCAAAAAAAGACGCCGCTCCATGATGAAGCGGCGTCTTATCAATGTTATCCTTCTCAAGCCCCCTGCCCTGTTTCAGGAGGGAAGGGGATTGGGGGAAGAGTTTATGTCAGTAGCTCAACTACTTAGTATAGTTAGCCGGATTTTCATCCTGCCACTCGTTGATACCGTCGCGGATCCTGTTACGGAACCTCAGGGTATCTGTACAACGATACACATTACCGTCAGCATCGGTGAACTTGTACTTCAGGTAGATCCTCCTGTCCTGGAGAAGTTTGGAATTATTGAAAGTACAGGCTCCGTCAGAAGTAATCTCAAAAGGAGCATCCGGGCCTGAATACAGGCTGACAGAAGTACCCTTCAGAGCCAGATACATTATCGTGTCGGCACCAGATGAGGTGTTATTAATGAAGTTATTCACGATAAGAGTCGACGGTCCTGCTGTGGTGAGGTTCCATATCCTGTTTTCAGCATCGGGGATAGTAGTAGCATAGGTAATGGTACTGTCTATTGTAGGTCCGCTGATAACAGCCTGGCCACCGTGCCAGTAGTTTCCGAAGAGCTTGTTCTCAAGCATGACTCCAACCACATTAGTTCTTTTCGACTCGAGGATCGTATCTATTTCCGGACAATTTGTTATTCTGAACGGAAGAACATAAGTGGCCATTCTCGTTGTTTTGAGGGAGTCGTTTGTAAAAGCAAGAGAATCAGCTTTCACATCAATCGTGCCGGTATACCATCCTGAAGGTATCACCATCACCGAGGTATTCGACAATGAATAATGAGTTGACGGCAGAGCTTCCAGAGCTGTAACCTTGCTCGTGGCATCTTTTATAAAACCCTGGGATGCAATTTTCATACTGGTAAGCTGAGCCGCAGTGATAAGCGAATTATCGAGTACAAAAGAAACATTCCTGTCGATAGTGTTATCACTCACACCTCCCATAGTAACGCCTACCTTGAACTTCATCCCTTCACCCACAACGAATGTACGGACATCCTGCTGGAGGTAGAAGTACGTAGCGGTGTAAGGGTAATCGAGAAGATATTCTTCGTAGCACGAAACCATCGTAACCGCAAGAACAATTAAAGCTAGTATTTTTTTCATAACTGTTTCCTTTTAATAATTAGTTCCATGTAGGCCATCCTACGTTCTGGATGAGTTTGTCCATTCTCAGCATCTCGTAGTAGGGGATCGGGTTGTAAGGTGATGGAATAGCCCTC
>JAFGXX010000032.1 GCA_016936435.1 Bacteroidales bacterium | reverse complement strand
GGATTGAGGATTGAGGATTGAGGAAGTTCTAGGGTACTTCGACAACATTGAGTATTTCGGAAATTATCTTATCCTGAGTAATGTTCTCAGCTTCAGCTTCATAGGTGAGTCCGATCCTGTGTCTCATTACATCAGGGCAAACTGCACGTATATCCTCGGGTATCACATAGCCTCTTCTTCGTATGAATGCATAGGCTTTTGCAGCAAGAGCCAGATTTATTGATGCTCTGGGAGAGGCTCCGTAAGAAATCATGTTCCTGAATGCAGGTAGCTTGAATTTCTCTGGATCACGGGTTGCGAAGACTATGTCGAGGATATAGTTTTCTATTTTTTCATCCATATAGACTTCCCTGACGACATTGCGGGCCCTTATTATATCGGAGGTTTTCAGGAGGGTGGATGTTTTTGGAAATTCACTTGCAAGGTTTTCACGGATTATGAGTTTCTCGTCATCCATTGACGGGTAGCCGATAACAACCTTCATCATGAACCTGTCAACCTGTGCTTCGGGAAGCGGGTAGGTACCCTCCTGCTCTATCGGGTTCTGGGTTGCAAGGACAAGGAAGGGTTCTTCGAGCCGGAAAGTGTTCTCGCCTATCGTTATCTGTCTTTCCTGCATTGCCTCAAGAAGGGCGCTCTGTACTTTTGCCGGCGACCTGTTTATTTCGTCGGCAAGAATAAAATTGGCAAAAACAGGTCCCTTTTTCACAATGAACTCTTCCATTTTCTGGCTGTAGATCATTGTTCCTATAAGATCGGCAGGAAGAAGATCGGGAGTGAACTGTATCCTGCTGAATTTTGCATCGATGATGGATGCAAGCGATTTTATTGCCAGTGTCTTTGCCAACCCGGGAACCCCTTCAAGGAGGAGGTGCCCGTTTGCAAGCAATCCTATCATCAGACTGTCAGTCAGGTGCTTCTGACCTATGATAACCTTGTTCATCTCCATCCTTACGATGTCGACAAATGCACTCTCCTTTTCTATTTTCTCATTTAGTAACCTTATGTCGGTAGTCTGCTCCATGTTATTAAAATTAAGTCGCTAAGTTAATAATAAAGCCAGTTTTCGATTCTGAAAATTGCAGTCTGAAAAAGCTACACAAAAAAAGCTGCGATATTGATAAGGAGGTGTTAAGGAGTGTTAAAGTTGTGTTAAAAGATCAAACTGTAAAAGGATGCCAGCTGAACTGTGACCTGGCTGAACTTCTCAGGAGAATTATAAGTATGAGAGGAACAAAGGCAGTATTGGCAATGCCCGGGAAAAATGTCACTATCACGAATGAGATCGCCGAGAGAAAAAACACAATTCTGAAAACAACCACCCAGTCCTTTTTAAGAATTATCGCCAAAAGGCACACAGGTATTAATGGACTGATCCACAGCAATGTGAGATTATATTTCATTTGCTGATGGTCAGTTATGAAGTTGGTGAACATCATCAGAAGGGCCAGGATGGAATAAAGGGAGAAAATAAATATATCAGCTGTCTTTATCAGAACCCTGTTCCTCATTATGGCAAACAGAATTGTCAAGGCGACAAAGAGTAATGAGGTTACAAGCAGAGGGTGCGTAAATATTGATGGCTTAACTACGGGATCAGGGAAATCGACCACAGTTTCAGGATTCTGAAGCAGTGGAACCATTCTTCCTTCCCTCATCACCAAGGCCCTTGAAAGTTCTTTCTGCATTTCGATGGGCAGGAACATCCTGTCTCGGTCGGATGCTTTTTTATCACTGGGTGTACCCATGAGAATATCTATACCCAGATCGAGCCAGGGATAAGGTCGCTGGTATGAACCGGTAAGGAACCTGAATGACTGGGCTTTTTTATTGTCAGATGAGGGCTGATATCTGAGGCTGGTTCCGAGCACCTTTTCCAGCAGGTCTCTTATTCGCGTTGAGCAGTCGTCGTAAAAAAAGTCATAAAGGTATTTTGCATTTTCCGGTCTGAGGTTTTCGTTAACCAGTTCCAGGAGGTATTTCTTTTCAGCAGAATCCAGGTTTATCTTCTGGGTCTGCACCCATCTTTTCTCATACATATATATCTGAAGGAATCTGCTGAAATAATCTGAATCAAGCATATATTCAAGTTTGCCCCTGGCAAATTTATAGGCAAAATTAGGTGTGCTGAAATCGAAGACTCCCCAGTTGTATACAATGTCAATATTTCTTTCCGGTATTGTCATCCTCAGGGCACTATGTCCGTATATTGAATATGTTTCGGTTCCCGGTCCACAGGTAATCAGGTACACTGATGTATCCTGAGCACTCTGGGAAAACAGACCAGATGACACTGAACCCAGAATGATTACTATTATTATGAATAACTTCTTCATGTTTGATATGTTGATCAGAACAAAAATGACATTACGAAAGTGCAAATAACTGCTGAAATAAAAGATATGACGACAAATATTTTTCGAAATTATTTAAATACCTGTTTCACTAGTGGGCATCAGATTTTAAAACATGTTCCTTGAAATTATGAAGTAATCACAATGGTAGCATTTTTTTGCAGCGTGACGATTTGAATCTAAAATATAGCTTTGTGAAGGAAGAACGAGCTTTTTTTTACCTTTGCATCCTTTACAGGATAAAAAATATTGCCATCATGAAAATCAGAAAAATACTGACCCTGGCTTCCATTGTTGCCGTATCATTCAGTTGCAGTAATAACAGTGAATTCCCTTTAACCGATCTGCATGTTCATCTTAAAGGAAAGTTCACATTAGAAGACGCTGTAATAAAATCAGCAGCTGAGAATATAAATTATGGAATAGCCTTTAATTGCGGATATAAATTCCCGATCCATTCCGACTCACAGATCGATTCTGTTGTAAGCCTGATGAAAAATTATCCGCAGTTCTATATGGCCATGCAGGCTGAAGGGCGAGAATGGGTCAATATTTTTCCGGAGGAGTCGCGTGCGAAGTTTGATTACATCTTCACGGACGGAATGACTTTTACAGATGCAAAGGGACGCAGGAACAGGATCTGGATAAAAGAAGAAACCTGGATCGATGATGAGCAGGAATTCATGGATTACCTGGTAGGTGTGATAGTTAAAATACTGAATGAAGAACCCGTTGACATATATGTTAATCCTACTTACCTGCCTGCTCAGATGGCTGACAGGTACGATTTTTTCTGGACTGATGAGAGGATGGACAAAGTCATTGATGCAGCCGTTAAGAATAATATTGCAATAGAAATAAACAACCGTTACAGGATACCATCGTATGATTTCCTGAAAAGAGCAAAAAAGGCAGGTGCAAAATTCACAATAGGTACCAATAATGCAGATGAAAATTTTTCCGGAGCAGAATACGGAAGGGAAATAATAAAAAAGCTCAGACTCTCGCCTCAGGATTTCTATCAGCCCGTAAACAAAAGAATTGATGGAAGGAATTGATATTCTGCGAACACTGAAATTTCTCCCGGGCATCATCCTTGGATTGACCTTCCATGAATTTTCACATGCTCTCGTAGCAAGTAAATGTGGAGATTCCACGTCGAAAGATCAGGGACGGGTCACACTCAATCCACTTAAACATATTGATCCACTGGGCTTTATCATGTTGCTTGTTGCCGGCTTCGGATGGGCGAAACCTGTTCAGTTCAATGAACAGAACCTTCGCAATCCTCAGAAAGATGTCATGAAGATCGCAGCGGCCGGACCCCTTTCAAATGCATTGCTGGCGATGATACTGTCAGTTATTTTCTATCTGACGTTTGACAATGGCATGACAGGCTATGGCAGGGCTCATTCCATTATATATGAAATGTTCATTTACGGGATTTATATTAACTGGGGTCTCTTCATATTCAATCTTCTTCCCATCCCTCCGCTCGACGGATCGCATTTATTACTGAATTATTTCAGAAAATACCCCCGCACACACGAGATACTGTACAGATACGGAACCTATGTATTACTGGCTCTTATTGCAGTATCGGTGGTTTCTCGGATCAATCTGTTTCCTATCTGGCCGGCAATAAAATTCCTGGGCGACGGATTCCTGTCATTGCTGAATTTTCTTTAGCCGGTAATCCATAATCCTTTGTAAGGATTAGATTACGATTAAAATTGAAACATACTAAAGAAAGATGTCTTAAAAGCGGTATTTTTTTTGTAACTTGTATGAAATATGCATGTTGTGATATTCCTGATGATATTACCGGTTTTAATGATCACCAGTTTTCCGATGCAGCAGTCAGACAGGTATGAATCTCTCCGGAAGAGGATGGTAAGCATGCAGATAGCTGACAGGGGTATAAGGAATCCTCTTGTTCTTGATGCTATGAGGAAGGTGCCCCGTCATCTTTTCGTCCCCCCGGAATACCGTGATGAAGCATATAATGACTATCCCCTGCCTATAGGATATGGTCAGACTATCTCGCAGCCGTTTATTGTTGCGTATATGACAGAGTTTTTAAAACCCGCGCGCAGCATGAAAGCTCTTGAGATTGGCACCGGCTCGGGATATCAGGCTGCAGTACTTGCTGAAATAGTCGAAAAGGTTTACACCATTGAGATCGTTAAGGAGCTGGCCATGGAATCGGCGCGAAGGCTCAGGGATCTCGGATATGACAATGTAATATGCAAACATGGCGATGGTTACCAGGGCTGGCCGGAACATGGACCCTTCGACCTCGTCATTGTAACGGCTGCAGCCGAGAGCATACCACAGCCTCTTATCGATCAGCTTGCCGATAACGGAAGACTGGTTATTCCCGTTGGAAAACCATCGGCAGTTCAGGAACTTATACTAATCGAAAAACGAAACGGTAAAATAAACAGGCGACGGCTTACTTTCGTTAGATTTGTGCCTTTCATCAGAACTGAGACCTGATTTACGGTTTTGTTTCCTGACAAAAAACCAGCCTATTACATTAAAATTAACAGGGAATAGATAATTTAGTGAAAATTTTTTCATGGAATTATTTCACCTTTTTTCCATACTCCTGGTACTGGCTGCATTGTTTGCATACCTTAACTTCCGATATGTAAAATTACCCGGGTCGATAGGCCTGATGGCCTTGTCGCTTCTTTTCTCAATACTGATCCTTTTGTCAGGACAGGTGTTGTCACCGTTCAGGAAGGTGGTTTCTGAAATGCTGATAGCTGTTGATTTCAGCGATCTTCTACTCGAAGGTCTGCTCAGCTTCATGCTTTTTGCCGGGGCTATTCCGATAAAATATGAAGATCTTAAAAGTGAAAAGCTGAGCATATTTTTCTTTTCCACGGTGAGTGTTATCATCAGCACTCTGATTGTAGGGTTTGCCACGTATTTTCTATTCTCCCTCTTTGGTGTGAAAATATCTCTTATCAACAGTCTTCTTTTCGGAGCACTGATATCGCCAACCGATCCTATTGCCGTATTAAGTATTTTGAAAAGTGCAGGAATAGCAAAATCACTTGAAACAAAAATTGCCGGGGAATCTCTTTTCAATGACGGTGTGGCTGTTGTGGTGTTTCTCACAATCCTGCAGCTTGCAAAACCCGGTGCAGAGCTCGATGCCGGAAGCATTATTCTTTTATTCGGCCAGGAAGCTGTTGGAGGCATTATCCTTGGCCTGATCCTCGGCTACCTGGGTTGCAGGCTTTTTTCCAGTATCGACAATTATAAGATAGAGGTTTTAATTACACTTGCCATAGTTATGGGTGGTTACACCCTGGCTCATTTCATACATGTATCAGGACCTTTGGCGATGGTAATTGCGGGACTGATAACAGGTAACCGTGGCAAGACTGTTGGTATGTCGGAGACCACAGCAGAATATGTAGATAAATTCTGGGAGCTTATCGATGAAATACTCAATGCGCTGCTTTTCGTTCTTATCGGAATGGAGGTGCTTATCATCAGGACCAGTAATATAATAATTGTAATTGGAATGATCCTTATCATTCTAATACTGCTGACAAGGTTTATTTCTGTCTGGTTACCTTCTCTGGTAATACGTCTTAAGGAAAAGATACCGCGGAGCACCTTACTGATACTTACCTGGGGTGGTCTCAGGGGAGGCATTTCCATTGCACTGGCCCTGTCGCTTCCCGAATACCTTAATAAGGATATTCTTGTTACTGTCACCTATATTGTCGTCTGTTTTGCCATACTGGTTCAGGGGCTTACAATCAACAAGTTAGCAGGAAAGCGCTAAGAGCGCAAAGCTTAAGCCTTGTTGCTTAATACTTTGCGCTCTTTGTATCCCGACAGCAAACGAGGCTTTGTGCCCTTTGCGGTTAATAATTTTGATTTTGACACAGTTTCTTACAGTGATTCCGGCGCGATTCGAACGCGCGACCCACAGCTTAGAAGGCTGTTGCTCTATCCAGCTGAGCTACGGAACCGAAATTTGCGTGCAAAATTACATTAATTTTCATTTGATGCAAGGAAAAACAGCTTTACGAAGGTTACAGTGCTTTCATATAGTTGACAAGACCTTTCATTTCAAGGATCTGTCTGAGTTTTTGAGGAAGCGGTTCAAATACAAAATGGTTTTCACCTATCAATATTCTGCTGTGCGCAAGATCTATGTCAACACTGTAACCTCTTTTATATGCTTCCACTGCTTCAGGATGAACGATCAGGAGCAGGCCCTGGTTTATTGATGAGCGGTAAAAGATCCTGTTCACAGATTTCACCACCAGGGCTTTTATTCCTGCATAGGCCAGTCCGACAGACGGATGTTCGCGCGAACTTCCGCATCCGAAATTTTCACCTGCGATGATAATATCTCCTTCCTTAACATTTTTGCTGAAGGAAGGGTCAAAGTCTTCAAAAAGCAGTGGAAGAATAGAGGGAGGATCGGAGCTGAGAACGTTGTAGGTATGTTTCCCTGCGAACATCTGATCGGTATTAAGGTTATCGACGTCGCTATAATCCCAGACATTAGCAGATTTCCTGTTCTCCCCCTGACCTATCATACTTGTTTTGCTCTGTTCAGTCACAAATGGAAAAACCTCATTACCATGAGTCTTACGCGGATCAGTAATTACTCCAGTAAGAGCCGATACCGCAACCGTTGCTGGAGATGCCAGATATATCTGAGCCTCTTTATTACCCATACGTCCGCGGAAGTTCCTGTTGGCTGTGGAAATAACAGTATGACCATCAGCGGGGATGCCAAGGCCTGTCCCAAGGCAGGGACCGCAGGAGGGCGTCAGGACGTTGGCTCCTGCAGCAACGAGATCAGATACCAGTCCCTCTTCGATTGCCTCAAGGTATATTTTCCTTGAAGCCGGGATTACATTAAGCTGAAAATTTTCCCTGATCTTTTTCCCTTTCAGTATTGCTGCAGCTATTCTCAGATCCTCGATCCTTCCGTTGGTACATGTTCCTATCAGACCTTCATGTACCGGAGTGCCTGCAACACCGGCTACCGACCTGATGTTATCTACATGATGAGGGGCAGCAACAACAGGGAAAATATTTTCAAGCTGTATATCAATGTTGCGGTCGTAGTCAGCTCCGGGATCAGCCCACACTCCTATTGTTTCATCTCCCAGAAATGTCTTTAAAACGGAGTCGCATGGAAAGACGGCATTTTTTGCACCCATTTCCGACGCAAGGTTTGCAAGTGTCATCCTGTCGGAAATACTGAGATCGTTAACGCCACGGCCATGATATTCGACAGACATATAATTGGCACCGTCGGAACCGATCATGCCTATTATCCAGAGTGCGAGATCTTTTGCAGATACATTTTCATGCAGCTTGCCATTGAGTGTTATCTTTATTGACCCTGGTACTCTGAACCATGTTTCACCCCTTTTCCATATACCTGCTGATTCAGTCCTGTCGATGCCTGCAGCGTAAGCATTGAAAGCTCCCGCTGTTGAAGTGTGGCTGTCGCTGCCGACGATCAGCATTCCCGGCCGGGCATGGTTTGCCATCAGCTGGTGACATATTCCATTTCCCGCGTCGTAAAATTTTGATATTCCCTGTTCTGAAACAATATTACGGATATCCTGGTACTGGGTGGCAAGTTTCGCATCTCCGGGTGGAGCATTATGGTCGAGAACCACAAGCATCTGGTCGGGGTATGCTACTTTTGTTCCACCCATCTTTCTGAAGGTGTTAAAGATGCTGGAGGTGTTGTCGTGAGTCAGTATTATGTCTGGCTTCGCGAAAACTATTGTTCCTGCGGTAGCTCCAAATATCTTTTCAGCGAATGTTTTGGGTTTCATAAAGTATTTTTATTGAATGTTATACACTTTTAAAATTGTTCAGCTCAGCAATCCGCCTTTCCTGTAAATATGGAACTGTACTTCAGAGACAGGTTCTGAATATGTCTTAAGATTATTTGAAAGGTTGGTAATTTCACCTTTCTTCAGGTCGATTCGCAGTATGTGGCCATTCCGGAGTTGTATTTCATCAAGGCTACTGCAAACGACTACGGGAAGAGCTGCATTAATGGCATTCCTTTCATATATTGCCCCGAATGACACGGCAACTATTGCTTTGATCCCCAGCGACAGAAAGCAGTCTACTGCCTGTTGCCGTGAACTGCCGCTGCCAAAGTTGGCACCAGTGACAACTATATCGCCTGGTCCGGCTTTTTTTGCGAAGTCCCTGTAACCTTCAAGGTTGTCGAAAGTATATTGTCCCATCTCTTTTATGTTGGTGATAGAGAGATACTTATTATGAAATATCATATCGGTATCTATATTGTCTTTCATAATTACCCATACTTTGCCTTCAATAACAGATGGCGCATCGACATGTTTTGTGGAGATTGACCTATGAGGCAGGGAATCATCATTTAGTGCTGCAGAACTGAATACAGCCGGTTCTGCGGGTATATTCCCGGCTGTGGTTATGTATCCTGCTACGGCGGAGGCGGCTGTTGTGGCAGGAGAAGCGAGGTAGACGCTTCCTTTACCCTGTTTACCGGGGAAGTTTCTGTTTCCGGTGCTTATTGTTATCTCACCCGGGCCGTTCTGACCTACCTGGCCTGCGGCACAACCAGCGCAACCAGCGTTTGAGACAAGTGCTCCGGCATTTTTAAAAATCTCAAAGATCCCGTTCCTGAGGCATTCTTTCCAGACATCATCGGTTGAAGGTACTATCTTCAGGACGACGCCGGGAGCTACCTTCCTGTCCTTAAGTATTTCTGCTGCCACAACCATGTCTTCAAGTCGTCCGTTGGTGCAACTCCCGATAAAAGCCGAATCGATCTTTATTCCTCTTACAAGGTCTGCGCTTACTGCATCGTGAGGCTCTCCCGGCCGTGATACCATGGGAGTAAATCCGGCGACATTTATTTCAATTGTTTTTTCATATTGAGCATCATTGTCGGTATACACCGGCTCAAAATCATTAGCGGAACGGAGGCGGCAATATTTCAGGATTTTTCCGGACGGGGGAAAAAGTATAATTATCGCTCCCATTTCTGTAGCCATCGATGAGATTGTGATTCTCTGGTCGAGACTCATTTTATCGATGCATTTACCATACAGTTCGATGGAAGTGCCCAGAAGGCTGTTTGCACCGTAGATGGCGAGGAGGTTGAGAATGAAATCTTTAGCAGAGATATCGTCGGGCATATCACCTGTGAATATCATTTTAACCGAGGGCGGCACCTTGAACCATATCTTTCCTTCGGCCCATGCTGCAGTCATATCCATATCGCCCATTCCCTGACCGAATGCTCCTATGGCTCCCAGGATGTTGGCGTGTGAGTCGGTAGAGATTGCTGTTGATCCGGGTACAACATAACCTTTGTCGATCAGAAGATGGGTTCCTATCCCGGAGTCAATATCGTAAAGGGGGATATTGTTTTCCCTGGCAAAAAGGCGGCATATATGCTGATTAACGGCATATTTCTGATCGGACCCTGTTGGATTGCAGTCGAAGGTAAAAAATGTTTTTCCGGGATCAGCGATTGTAAGCCCATGTTCCCTGATGTTCTTTACGACATTTGCTCCCCCGAAATCTCGGGCAACGCGTATGTCGATAGATACATCAACTATCTGACCGGGTATTACGGCCGGCAGTCCGGAATGTGCTGCCAGTATTTTTTCTATCAGTGTCATATCTGTGTTAATTTAAAGCAAAAACGTCATAGTGTTTCAATAGAGCCTGATGAAGCTGAAGCGTGAAGAATTACTATCTGAACTGTGCTCTGTAGGTTCGTGGTGACACGCCTTCAGTTTTGCGAAACTGTTTGTTGAAATTAGATATACTCTCAAATCCACACTGAAGCGCTATATCATGTATCAGGAACTCTGTTTCGCGAAGAAGATAGCAGGCTTTGGATGTCCTTAAGCGGTTAAGATATTCCACGAATCCCGATCCACATTGATTCTTAAAGAAACGGCTGAAGGCAAAGGGAGTCATTCCGGCTATTGCTGATACCTTATTCAGGGTAAGCGGTTTGAAAAAATTCTCCCTCAGATAGGTATACACATCCGACATACGTTTATTTCCGCCTGTATCTTCAGAGGCAGAATAATTATGGGAACACAGGAGTCTTTTGTTTTCTGCCCTGCACATTACACGGAGCACATTGAAAAAATTAATTATTTTGTCGATGCCCCGGCTTTCAGTCATGGCTTCCAGATATACCTGAGCTTTTGAGGCATCGTCAGATGAGAATTCCACACCCCTTCCCGCCATTTTCAGCAGGTCCCTTACTTCCTGCATCTCGTGCTTAGACAGGAGTTTATCTCCTAAAGATGATTCATGGAAGTGGACCATAATTCCGTGCTTTTCAGGAAAGACACTGTCGCCAGTATAATAGTTCCATGCGTGAGGTATGTTCCCGGCAATAATTACGAAGTTGCCGGCTTCAAAAAGTTCAACGCTGTCACCTATAATACGCGTTCCGTTGCTCTTTAAATTCAGTACGATTTCATATTCCGGATGATAATGCCATATTCCTTCATAGTTATTCAGGTATCTGGCAACTATTCCTTCCTTATCGTCGTATGAAATTCTCTCCAGATCAGCATCCATTGGTGAGATAATATGCCTGTACATCAAATTTAGTGTTAATTCGTCAATCCCTGATATTTTCTTATTCATATTTTTTGCTAAAAATTTGGAGTAATCAATTTAATTTGGTATATTTGTTTTTAGCTCATGCTATTGGTATAGGAGGAGAAAAAGGGTTGGAAGTGGAAATCAACAGGATTGTATTGCAGACATTGACTTTCACATCAGGAACCTGAGGTATAGCGCCAGCTAACTATGGTTCCATCCTTTTATCAGACAGTAGACACGGGAATTATCTTATCAATAAGACCCGCTTCCTGATTTTCACAACCACCCCTTCTCCTCTTATTATTTTATACCCCCTTATCTGTACTGTTTTTATTTCCGGTTTCGTTATTGAAGAATTCATTATATTTGCGCTCCAAATGCCAGCTGGTAGTTTCTATCGGCATCACGGATAATGAAGACATATATCAGGCGCAGGGAAAAGAATGATACGCTCGTGATACTATACGGGGGATGGGGTACTGATGAAAATATCTTTGCTCCTCTCTGCAATGATGAAACGGATTTTATTCTTTTCTTTAATTATTCAGCCGACGAACCACTGGTACTTCCGGAGATGAAGACATACAGGAAGATCACCCTCATAGGCTGGTCACTGGGTGTATGGGCAGCAGAATATTATTCAAGGAATGCGGGTATCATACCTGATCTGACAATTGCAGTTAACGGGACTCCTGTTCCGGCAGATGACAGATATGGGATTCCTCTTAATGTTTTCGAGGGCACCTTAAATAATATTACAGAGGAGAACATGGAAAAGTTCTATCTGCGGATGTTTGGTGACAAACAAACCTATCTTAAGAATCGTGAAAGAGTTCCGAGGCGTTCAATCAAATCGCTTTCTGATGAGCTCCGATGGATGTACAACAGGATCATGGAACAGGCAGAACCGGGCTTCAGATGGGATTTTGCCCTTAGCAGCAAAACAGACAGGGTTTTCCCTGCAGCAAACGTTTCATCCTACTGGGCAAAACAGAAGTCAACACGACATATAATTCTTCCCATGCCCCATTATTTATTTCATCACTGGAATTCATTCAACGAATTCATAAGTTTCGTGGAGAAACATAAAAAAAAGAAGGCCGCCGGGATAAATAAGCGGTCAGACTCTTCTACAGGTCTCTGAGAAGTACGTTGGATTTCGATCCGGATATCTGTTTATCGAATTTCTCAAGCATCGTTACAACCCTGTTGTATTCATTATTCCTGGCTATTATCTTTTGATCGCTTCCCTTTCTGTCGATTTTTGAGAGGACAAAACTGACACTTAATTTATTTATGTCGAGAGCAGGCTGGTACAATCTCTCTTTCAGTTCGTGTTCGTGAATTTCAGATACAAGGTTGGATGTGGTAAGATCAAGGAGGATATCACGCACCAGTCTGACAGGAATTTTGAGTGATTTGCTGATTTTTTCCGCGCTGACAGGTTTGTCGCCAAGGGAGAAATTTTTTATAATATGATGCATGATCATTAAAGTAAGGGCTTTTTTCTGAAAATGGCTGATATTTAATGCTCCTGATTCAAATTCATACCTTGAAATGTTCTGGTTTGCGAATGAAAGTTCTGCCCCCAGAAGAATAATAACCCAACTGGTCTGGAGCAGAATGATAAAGAGAGGTATTGCAGCAAGTCCACCGTAGATAGCACTCAGCTTCGTTATTCCAAACTGAAGGTCGAGATACAGCCATTGAAGGATCTTCAGGATCGTCCCTGTAATTATGCCGGATACGAATGCCGGCATAAATTTAACCTTGGCATTCGGCATTGCAATAAAGAGCAGTGTAAGAATAAACCATGTAAGAAGGTAGGGTGCAAATTTGATAAGGAAACTTACCACTGGCTTAAAAAAGGAAAGTATGGGAGCCTGTTCCATGTATTGTGACATGGTTGTGCTTACAAACACCGTGATACTGCTTGAGAGAATAAGCAGAACGGGAGCAATAAGCATAATGGTGAGGTAATCTGTGAACTTTCTTATCCAAGGTCTGGAACCCGAAATCTGCCAGATATGGTTGAAGGATGTTTCAATCTGATCAAGAAGGGAAATCACAGACCAGAAAAGAATTATAACACCGATACCTGCAATATATCCGCCCCTGGTAGCCTGAACTGTCGTTTTTGCTTTTTCCAGAAGAGGTCCGAGAAGATCGTTATATGATTCAAACTCTTTTGAACGGGTGATGATCGACTCCAGGTTCTGGTCGAGCCCGAATCCTTTTGCGATGGCGAGGGCTATCGCCACAACAGGGATAATTGACAGGATTGTATAAAGAGTCAGTGAAGAAGCCCGTATCTGAACCTTATCCTTTATCGAACCCCTGGCAGCAATGACCAGAAT
>JAFGXX010000031.1 GCA_016936435.1 Bacteroidales bacterium | reverse complement strand
TTTTATACTCGAAAAGCTTATAGAGGCCGGACTTGACTCACTCCCGGGCGCCGGGGCTGAAATTCTGTCTGACCGGGTCAGGCATAAGCTATCACCGGCAAAGGCCCGCACCAGCCAGTGGCTTGGCGTCATGAGAGAAGCCCATCGCATGGATCTTCCAACATCAGCGACCATGATGTACGGACATATCGAAACGGTAAGAGAACGGATCGTACACCTGGTTAAACTCAGGGAGCTGCAGGAAGAGAAACCAGAGGGGCATTACGGATTCATTACCTTCGTTCCATGGCCATTCAGGGATGAAGCTACCCTTCTCAGGGAAAAGCACGGGATCAGGAGCAGGTATTCTCCGGGCGACTATATAAGGCTCATTGCCATAAGCAGGATCATGCTTAACAATATCAGGAACATCCAGGCATCGGTGCTTACCGTGGGAAAAGATACAGGGATGCTTGCGTTGCATGCAGGAGCCAACGACCTTGGCTCGGTGATGATAGAGGAAAATGTGGTAAGTGCTGCAGGTGGTGGATTCCGTTTCAATGGTGAAGAGCTTAAGGCAGCAATAAAAGAGGCCGGTTTTATACCGCAGAGAAGAGATCAAAAATATGAACCGCTACCTGACAATAAATAAAAAAGGGCCCTGACAGGAGCCCTCTTTTCAGCAATAAAAATATTTTATTGTAACTTTTCTTTCTCCTTTTCCTCGTCGGGATCAAATTTGGAAGCTTTTTTAAATTCCTTCATCCCCTGTCCGATACCTTTAAAAAGCTCGGGAATCTTGCGACCGCCGAAAAGAAGAACAACGATCACCAAAATTATCAAGATCTCTGTTATGCCAATTTTTCCCATCTCCGTAATTATTATAGTTGATACAAAGTTATAAATACTTTTATAAACAAAGCCCCGTCGGGCTAACTATTTTCTTATAAGCCTTATTATATCATTCCCGTTTGCAAAAATAAGCAGCGAGAACAGTATTATCATACCTGCTATCTGCGCGTACTCAAGAAACTTGTCGCTGGGCTTGCGGCCTGTGACAACCTCGAACAACAGGAACATCACATGACCTCCGTCTAGAGCAGGTATTGGCAGGATATTCATGACCGCAAGGATTATCGACAGAAAAGCCGTTACATTCCAGAAACTCTGCCAGTCCCATTCTGCCGGGAAGATGCTTCCTATGGTTATGAATCCTCCAAGTGATTCGTAAGCTTTTGTGTCTTTTGAGAAAATAAGCCTGAACTGCTTCAGATAATCTCCCATCTCCCTGAATCCCCTGGATATACCTGCCGGTATCGATTCAAAAAAACCATACCTGAGAGTCTTCATTTCAAAATACATTGAAGGCGACCTCCCTGCCAGAACACCCAGCTTGCCCTCAGCAGTGACCTGCATTGGGATATCAAGCCTTTCTCCGTTGCGTATTATTTGCAGTATAACAGTTTTATTAATATTCTTTTTCAGATAGCTCTGGAATTCATCATAATATGAGAAAGTAATACTGTCGATACCCGTCAGTTCGTCTCCCTTTAGGACTCCGGCATCTTTTGCAGGCGAATTTTTCGGGTAATCCTTCACGACAAAGGGTCCGAAAGGAGATCTGACTTCAAAGGCACCTCTGCCCTTGAGCAGATTGGGAACATAGTCGTCAGAGATCGGGATGCTGACCTTCTGTCCGTTCCTTTCCACCTGTATTGAACTCCTTTTGTTAAGAATGATGTCTTTCAGGATGTCGTCAAAATTTTCTATATACTGGTTGTCGACTGAAAGAATCTTATCACCGTTCCGTAGTCCCATGGCATGTCCCGTCGAATCGGTAACTATTCCGTATACAGCATTCTCAGTAGGCAGATACGTCTTCCCCCAGACAAAAAGAATGGCAACATATATAAAAAGGGCAAGCAGAAAATTAAATATCACCCCGCCGGTCATGATAAGAAGTCTCTGCCAGGCTTTCTTTGATCTGAATTCCCATGGCTGGGGCGGTTTTTTCATCTGCTCCATATCCATTGATTCGTCAATCATGCCGGCAATTTTCACATAGCCTCCGAGGGGTATCCATCCCATGCCGTATTCTGTCTCTCCCCTCCTGAACCTGAAGATCGAAAACCAGGCATCGAAGAACAGATAGAATTTTTCCACCCTGGTTTTAAATACTTTGGCCATAAGGAAGTGGCCAAGCTCGTGGATGATCACCAGTATGGAAAGACTGACAAAAAACTGAAGTATCCTGATAAGTACAGCCATATTATTCAAAATGTTTCTTAATATATTCCTCAGCCGATTCCCTGGCAGCCCTGTCGGTCATCTCCAGTGTCTCCAGATCGGGGGCCGAAAGATATTGAATTTTCTCCAAAGCATATTCCACAATGTCGGTCATTTCCAGGAATCCTGTTTTTTTTGAAAGAAAAGCATTTACCGCGACTTCGTTTGCTGCATTGAGAACACATGGCATATTCCCTCCTCTTCTCAATGCCTCATAGGCTAATGCAAGGTTTCGGAATCTCAGAATATCAGGTTCAATGAAGGTAAATTCGGGATACTTCAGAAGGTCCAGCCGCGGGATTTCTGATAATGTCCTCCCGGGGTATGAAAGAGCATACAGAATCGGAAGGCGCATATCGGGCAGACCGAGTTGTGCTTTAACCGATCCGTCGGTAAAATGCACAAAAGAATGAATTATCGACTGAGGATGAATTATAACTTTTATCTGTTCCGGATTTAAGTTGAAGAGCCATCTGGCTTCTATTACTTCAAGGCCCTTGTTCATCATAGAAGCTGAGTCGATCGTAACCTTGTCGCCCATATTCCAGTTGGGATGACGCAGGGCATCCGCGGGTCCGGCATGACGCAGTTTTTCTAAAGGCATTCTGAGGAAGGGTCCCCCCGAAGCAGTAAGTGTTATCTTCTCAACCGAACTGACATCCTCTCCTGCAAGACACTGGAAAATTGCAGAGTGTTCTGAATCGACCGGTATTATTTCACTATTATATTTTGCTGCCAGTGATTTAATTATCTCACCTGCGACAACAAGAGTCTCCTTGTTGGCCAGGGCGATCTTCTTACCCGATTTTATTGCCGTTACCGTTGACCGGAGTCCGGAATAGCCCACTATGGCTGCAACAACTATATCTGCTTCCGACGATGCCACTGCCTGTTCAAGCGCTTCTACTCCTGCAAGTATTTCAATACCGCTACCTGAAAGGTCATCCTTCAGACTGTTGAAGAGGCTCGTGTTGCTTATCACGACCTTCCGGGGATGAAAGAGACGTGCCTGGCGGGCAAGAAGAGAAACATTGCTTCCTGCTGCAAGCATCTCAACACTGAATTTTTCGGGATGACGGGATACGATATCAAGTGTCTGCGTTCCTATCGAACCCGTAGATCCTAAAAGTGCAATCCTCACAGGCATAGGCCTTCTTTTTTAGAATATTATGTGTTTTTCAGGGTCCAAAGGGCTGCCCTTGTACCAGATCTCAAAATGCAGATGAGGACCTGAGGTATATAATTCGCCCGAGTCACCTATTATGGATACGGGTTCACCGGCACGGACAATCTCGCCTGTTTCCTTAAGCAGAGTTGCATTATGCTTGTATACGGTGACTATGTTATTCGGATGCTGTATCTCAATTACATAGCCCGTTTCCATGGTCCAGCCGGTAAAGATAATCGTTCCGTCAAGTGCTGCAGAAACCGGCGATCTGGGTTTTCCTACAATATCGGTACCGAAATGACGCGTTCTGATGTCAAATTTACCTGAAATAATACCCTTTACCGGAGTAAAGAAATGCAGTTCAGCAAGACTTGTATGCGACTCGGTGACAACCGGATTCACTGTCAGGCTAAATTTTTCCTCCTGTTCCACCTGTTCTCTCAGCGCTGTTTCTTCAGGTGTTGTGTTATAGCTTATTGAAGCATACCTCCGCGTTGTATCCTGCATAGAAAAGATCTCGGCAGGTTGCTCTCCCGAGATTATAGCATTGAGGTTTGCAAAATATTTATCCCTGAGTTCTATTTCCTTTTCGAGTGAATCAAGGCGGATGGCGCTCATGAGTATGTTACGCCTCATTGTGGCATCGGGGTAACCGGGAATAAACTCCCTGAGGTTCGTAAATGAGAGTAACGACACTGTCGCTCCAATAATTAATAGCAACGCAAATGTTATAAGCAAAAAGGCATTGTATTGTGTCAGACGTACCCGCCATACTTCCTCGAAAGTAGTGT
Source organism: Bacteroidales bacterium (assembly GCA_016936435.1). Taxonomy (GTDB): domain Bacteria; phylum Bacteroidota; class Bacteroidia; order Bacteroidales; family VadinHA17; genus LD21. The sequence continues at coordinate 87 of JAFGXX010000031.1, read as the reverse complement.
CGTTGGTTACAGAGAACCTGTACCTGTCGCGCCAGTTACGTTTATTTTTTTCATTCTTTGCCATAATCCATTGATTATGTATACCAT
>JAFGXX010000209.1 GCA_016936435.1 Bacteroidales bacterium | reverse complement strand
GGGGATCTTTTCGGTTCGGGAAGAATGTTCCTTCCACAGGTGGTGAAGAGTGCAAGGGTGATGAAGAAGGCCGTTTCGCGCCTTGCTCCCTATATAGAAGAAGAGAGCAGCGAAACCGGAAACAGGAGCGCAGGTAAAATTCTGCTGGCAACTGTCAAGGGTGATGTTCACGATATAGGAAAGAACATTGTAGGTGTTGTTCTGTCGTGCAATAACTATAATATAACCGACCTGGGTGTGATGGTATCGGCCGACAGAATAATCGACACCGCAATAAATGAAAATGTTGACTTTATCGGATTGAGCGGGCTGATCACCCCTTCCCTGGAAGAGATGGTTCACGTTGCATCAGAGATGGAGAGGAGAAAACTCAGGATACCTCTTCTAGTAGGAGGTGCCACTACTTCTAAAATTCATGCTGCAGTGAAGATAGACCCTGTCTATTCAGGTACTGTTGTTCATGTAAAAGATGCTTCACGCGCATCGGGGGTTCTTTCAGCTCTTCTTAATGACACCGATAAGTCTTATGCTGATTCAATATCGAAGAAATATTCTGGCCTGCGGGCTGACCATGAATCACGACGGGAGCACAGAGAACTTATTTCGCTGGATGAGGCTCGCGCTAACAAAGCTGAGACAGACTGGAATTCATTCATAATTAAAAGACCTCTTAAACCGGGGCATCATCTTTTTGAAGATATCGATCCTAATACACTTCGCGATTATATCGACTGGACATTCTTTTTCCATGGATGGAAACTGTCAGGAAAATACCCTGCTATTTTCAGTGATCCCGTGAAGGGAGGTGAAGCAAAAAAACTGTTCGACGATGCACAATTCTACCTGAAGGAGATCTGTGACAGGAAACTGATTAAAGCCAGGGCTGTATTTGGATTATATCCGGCACAGTCACGTGGCGATGATGTTGTTGTTTCAGATACTAATGATCTTCCGGCAGAGGGAAAAGAGAAAGATGAAATTGTACTTCATTTCCTCAGGAATCAGGAGAAAAAGGAACAAGGAGTTCCGAATCTTTGTCTTGCCGATTTTATTGCTCCTGAAAATACAGGCCAAAAAGATTACATAGGTTTGTTTGTTGTTACAGCCGGTATTGATGATGACGCGATTAAGGAATACAGCAATGATGATTATGCCATAATAATGATAAGGATGCTTTCCGACCGTTTTGCTGAAGCTGCCGCAGAGTGGCTGCATGAAAGGGTAAGGAAGGAATACTGGGCTTATTCTGAGGATGAAAACCCGGATATTACAGCATTGCTGGCAGGTAAATATACAGGTATCAGACCTGCCCCGGGTTATCCGGCATGCCCCGATCATACAGAAAAAAGAACCATTTTCGACATACTGCAGGCTACTGAACTTATTGGAGCAGGTCTTACTGAGAATTATGCGATGACACCTCCGGCAGCTGTTTGCGGATATTTCTTTTCACATCCCCGTTCGGCATATTTTAATATCGGAAAGCTGGGACAGGACCAGGTAGATGAATATGCATCAAGAAAAGATCTAAGTCCCGATGAAGTTGCCCGCTGGCTTGCTCATAATTTATAAATAACAGGTGATGAGTGTTATAGAAAAACTAAGAACGGCAAAGAGACCACTTTTTACATTTGAGCTTCTGCCTCCGCTTAAGGGACACAGTATTGAAAGAGTTTATGCTGCTATTGACAGGCTGATAGGATTCGAGCCTGCCTATATAAACTTTACAACACACCGTAACGAGATCACATACCGTGAACGTCCTGACGGACTTCTTGAAAGACGGGTTACCAGGCTGAGACCCGGTACAATAGCTCTGGCTGCAGCTGTGAAATATAAGTATAACATCACCGTGGTCCCTCATATTCTGTGCGGAGGTTTTACCAGGGAGGAGACGGAAAATGTGCTGATAGAGATGAATTTTCTGGGTATTGACGATGTGCTTGCACTCCGTGGTGATCCTCAGAGAGGAAGCCGGACATTCATTCCCGAGAAAGATGGTCACGAACACACTTCCGACCTGGTTAAGCAGATTGTCGATATGAACAGCGGCAGATACCTGGAGTCGACACTGGTTGACACCACATCAACGAACTTTTGCATAGGAGTGGCAGCTTATCCTGAAAAGCACTTCGAAGCACCAAACAGGGAAACCGATATGGAATATCTGAAGCAGAAAGTAGATGCCGGAGCCGATTATATTGTGACCCAGATGTTTTTTGATAACAGTAAGTTCTTCCGGTTCAGGGATGAATGCAGGAAGGCCGGAATAAATGTTCCAATCGTCGCAGGACTGAAGCCTGTTTCAGCCCTTAATGATATAAAACTGCTGCCACAGACTTTCCATATTGACATGCCGAACGACCTGGTGAGTGAAGTAAGAAAATGCAAAACAGATCAGGAGGCGCGTGAAGCAGGAATAGAATGGGCTGTCGAACAGTCCAGGGAGCTGATAAGAGAAGGGGTTCCGGGAATACATTACTATACTCTCGGCCGTTCCGATAATATCGCAAGGATTGTCAAATCGGCCTTTTAGTTGATTGTCACGCCCTTGCGGTGCAGGCTACTTTATATTGAAAGATTTTTTGATCCTCTCGACGTAATCAAGCTTTTCCCATGTAAAGAATTCGACTTTTTTCTTCCATGCCTGTCGTCCGTTGCCATTTATTTCTCTTGGCTTGCTTCCGGCTACTTCATAATACACCTCTACATTTTCGGTATATGGATCACGGCCAAAGTGACCGTATGATGCCGTCCTTAGAAATACCGGGTTCTTGAGTCCGAGTCTCTGTACTATCGAGAAAGGTCTCATGTCGAACAATTCCGATACTCTGGTTGCGATTTCACCGTCGGTGAGAGTGAGTCCTTTGTTGTTGCTAACTTTTGCAGTTCCGAAGGTGTTTACATATAATCCTACCGGTTCAGCAACTCCGATGGCATAAGCCACCTGGATAAGAGCCCTGTCGCAGACGCCTGCGGCGACAAGGTTTTTTGCTATATGACGTGCAGCATAGGCTGCCGAACGGTCAACCTTTGAAGAGTCTTTTCCCGAGAAGGCTCCGCCTCCGTGAGCTCCGTGACCTCCGTAAGTGTCGACAATAATTTTGCGGCCAGTGAGCCCTGTATCCCCGTGAGGGCCCCCGATGACAAATTTACCTGTCGGATTGACAAGCAGTTTGCTGTCAGCGCTGAAGAGTTTCCTGATACGTGAAGGCAGTGATTTTTTTACCCTGGGGATAAGGTATTTATTAAGATCGGCTTTTATCTGTTCCTGCATAGCTTTTTCAGCTGCTTTTTCGGAAGCATGCGATTTTTTTTTAGGCAGGACAAATTCATCGTGCTGGGTACTGATGACTATTGTGTCTATCCTGACGGGATTGTTGTTGTCATCGTACTCGATGGTAACCTGCGATTTTGAATCGGGACGGAGGTACTTCATCACCTTCCCTTCGCGGCGTATTTTTGCAAGCTCCTGCAAAAGGATATGAGCCAGTTCGATGCTGACGGGCATAAAATTATCCATTTCGGTGCAGGCGTAGCCGAACATCATACCCTGGTCGCCGGCTCCCTGCTCCTCGGGCTTGTCGCGAAGCACACCCTGGCGGATATCGGGAGATTGTTCATGTATGGTTGAAATTACACCGCAGGAATCACAGTCGAATCTGTATTCGGCTTTAGTATATCCTATGTTACGGATGACACTGCGTGCCGTTTCCTGAACGTCGACCCAGCCTGTAGTCTGTACCTCACCACCGCATACAACAAGTCCGGTGGTAACAAAGGTTTCACATGCCACTTTTGATTCCTGATCCCATCTGAGAAACTCATCAAGAAGTGCGTCGGATATCTGGTCAGCCACCTTGTCGGGGTGTCCTTCTGATACCGATTCTGAAGTAAAGAAATATCCCATTATACTTAATTATTAATTTTGTTAAGAGCCGCAGGATACGGAATGAATGTTATAAAAAGACGGTTTCCGCAGCCACCGGCTAATTTATTAAACAACCGGATTAGAGGAATGGTTGATCAGGGAAGGCGATAATAAGCATTTTAGCATTTTTTCGCGTGGTTGCAATCAGCCCAAATTTCTCCACCGGATAAATACGGAACAAAAGAAATAAAAAAAAACAAATAAAAAAAATCAATCGCCGGTAAGATGGCGGAAGATCTCCTCAAGTTTACTTTCCTCTTTCTGAAGAGAAAGTACTGTAAGGTTGTTTTTGACGGCAAAGGCAAAAAGAGCCGGACGTATATCTTCAGCACCTTCTGCTTCGATAAGCCACTGCCCTGATCCTGTATTTTCTGCCTTTACAATGCCGGGTATGGTGAGCAGGTTTTCTGATCCCGGATCTTTGTCAAACCCTGCTCTTATTATCTGTTTTTCGCTGCCCAGGACGGAATGGATGTTACTTTTTAGTTCATCGGCTATTATCCTTCCCCTGTTGATTATGATGATCCTGTCGCAAACAGCCTCGGCTTCCTGCATTATATGAGTCGAGAACATTATTGTTTTTTCACGTCCGGCTTCCCTGATAAGGTTTCTGATCTCAATTATCTGGTTGGGATCAAGTCCCGATGTTGCCTCATCGAGTATCAGGACTTCAGGATTGTGGATCAGTGCCTGAGCAATACCAACTCTCTGCCGGAATCCTTTCGAGAGAGCGCCGATCTTTTTTTTCTGCTCGGCAGCAAGTCCGGTCAGTTCTATTATTTTGTCGATCCGCCTTTCAGGGTCCTGGCTTTTACCGTACAGAGAATATACAAATTTCAGGTATTCCCTTATGTACATTTCCGGATATAGGGGGTTATTTTCGGGAAGATATCCAATAATTTTTCTCGTTTGCGGATTATCATCCGATATCTCCGTACCGTTGACATATACCGACCCTGATGTTGGAGGAATGAATCCCGTGATTATTTTCATCATGGTTGATTTACCGGCCCCGTTTGGACCCAGAAAACCGACAATTTCCCCTGTATGTACTTCGAAGGATACATTATCGAGAGCTTTCTGTTCTCCGTAATACCTGGTAACTTCCTGAACCTTAATCGACATGATCGTGATACTCACTATTCATAATGCTTGCTAAGATAATATAAAGGGAATTAAACATTCATTTATTAAATTTGAAAAAGAACAAAAACAGTACCTATGGAAAACCATGGCCTGATAGCATCGGTAATGATAATTTATCTTTCCCTGCTGATTTTGTGGGGGGTATACCAGGGACGTAAGGTAAAAACAGGCAGGGACTTTGCCATTGCAGGAAGGAAGCTTCCGGGATGGGCAGCAGCACTTTCTGAGAGGGCTACAGGAGAGTCGTCGTGGGCGCTGCTGGGATTGCCGGGAGCGGCATATGCTATGGGTCTGACCGAAATATGGACAGCAGCCGGCTGTGTGGCCGGGATAATAACTGCCTGGGCTCTTCTGGCATGGCGCTTAAGGGATGAAGCTGAAAAATACAATGTTTCCACCTTCACTGAATACATATCTGCCAAACACGGAGATTACGGTAAGATAATCAGAATAGTCTCGAGCCTTGCAATAGTATTTTTCTTTTTCTTCTATGTGGGAGCACAATTCCTTGGCGGAGGCAAAACCCTTCATACATTGTTCGGGATAAAGCCTCTTAGCGGAGTATTGATAACGGCAGGAATAATTATTCCCTACACTATTTACGGGGGCTTCAGAAGTGTTGTTTACACCGATGTTATTCAGGCAGTGATAATGATAATAACTCTCGTTGTGGCGCCGGTTGCCGGAGTTATCTATCTGCTGGACAATCCCGGGCTTTTTGCTACCGGTATAGGTGAAGCACTTGTGAGGTCAGGCGATTCTTACGTTTCCCTGACCGGAGCAGCCAAAGGATTTGGAGCCGGGATCCTGATCACGGGAGGTTTCAGCTGGTTCTTCGGATATCTGGGCGGGCAGCCACAGCTGAGTGTAAGGTTCATGGCAGTCAGGGACCCGAAGCAGGCGAAGAAGGCAAGGAACATAGGCATTGCATGGACGATTATCGCTTATGTGGGAGCCCTGATGATTGGATGGATAGGGATTGCGATATTCGGGCCTGCCGGTTTGAGCGACCCGGAATATGTTATGCCCTCGGTGGTCATGAAATTATTTCATCCCGTCATTGCAGCCCTGCTTATCACAGGCGCAATAGCGGCTATGATCTCAACTGCCGATTCATTACTGATACTTTCAGCCACCGAACTTTCGGAAAACATTTTTAAGAGACAAAAAGAAACAGGAGATCAGGAAGAAGGATCACTGAAGAGACACAGAATAACAACAGCAGCGATAGCAGTTGTGGCACTGGCACTTTCATATATCTCTCCCTCGAAACTTATTTTTACAATAGTCAGTTATGTCTGGGCCGGAATCGGATGTACCTTTTCGGTTGTTATTCTCTTTTCACTGTTTTGCCGAAGGTATCATGGTCTTGCGGCAGTTATAACTATAATTTCCGGAATAGTATTTACGATTTTCTGGATCAGCGGGGGATTTGAACAGCATTACCGGGTGACGGAGGATAAAACACAATTTCTGATAAGTCAGAATATTATCGGATCAGATCAGGCCACCCGTCTTGTTTCGCTTGAGGGCAAGAAATTTGTAAGTTCGTCAAAGTTTGAAAGTGCTTTAAAGCAGCACCTGGATGCTCCCGGTGAAAAAAGTCTTCCGGTAATCACAACGGCTTACACAAGAAAGGGCGTACCTGCAAGGCTTACGACATTTCTTTTTGCCCTGCTGGCCGCCATTGTATCGACATTTCTTATAGCACCTAGGAGCCCCAGCCGCCCATAAACTGGGCAGTGTTTGCAAAGGAGGCTTTTGGGTTTACACAACAAACAGGTATTTTGGAACTGTTGGCAATAATGTATTGTTCCGAAGCTCCAACCATGTAATCGGCAAATGTGATGTTCTTTGTAGTTACAATAAGGATAAGGTCAGCATTAATTTTTTGTGCGAAATCGATGGTCTGCTGAGCAAAGTTGCCTTTCGGTATTTCGTGGATCTGGTATTCTATATTGTTTTGTATCAGATATTTAATCGCGAAATTCAGATTGATCTTGGTCTTTTTTAAAAGGTTGGGATCGGTTGAGGTGGTAACCAGCATATGCATCTTGGAGTCGAAATATTTCCCCATGAAGATTGCCATTTTGGTCTTCTCCTTGTTTTCTTTCCTGAAATCCACAGGCATGACTATATTATGATATCTTTCCTGGTCTACAGGAGGATCCTGAACCACGATGAACGGCACCTGTGATTTGACAATGACTTTCAGGGCCCAGCTTCCTGTAAGTTTTTGCATGCCCTTCATTCCATGTGTTCCCATCACAACCAGGCTGACTTCTTTTTTTTCATTCTCGGGGACATCCTTCTGGTTCACATAATCAGCAATTGCAGTGAAAATGGTTCCTTTCTGGATTTCCGCGATAACGGTCATGTTGAATTTTTTCGAATTCTCGTCGGCGACACTCTTCAGAAGAGCCTTTTTTTCTCCGAGGGCCTGAGGCTTTATCCCCGGATCCACAATATGAAGGAGACAAATATCAGTTTTAACCATGCGGCTTATTTTGACAGCATGTGCAAGCGCATGTTCAGCTACATGAGTGAAATCCCATGGTACCACAATTAATTTTTGTTTCTCGGCCATAGCTATAGCAATTACGATTTAAATTCAAAGGTATTCAGTTTTTGCCAATTTTCAAATCTCCGGCTCTTTGTCCGGGACGATTACTCAAATAAAACTCTTTTTGTGAAGAAATATTATGGACAAAATGTTTCTTAAAATAAATCGCATGATGCTCAAAAATAGTGCCATGGTGAAATAAAATTTACTCACTTCGGATAATGTGTGACAACATGAGCTCTAATAATTCAAAAATAATGCGGTATTCCGACATACAATTTATTATTTTTGCGGTGTATTTTTTTTGAAATGAAACGTATAAAAATTAAAGAACTGCTGGCATCTCCACCAGTAGGATCGGATGTCCTTGTAAAAGGATGGGTAAGGACCAGAAGGGGCAACAAGAACATCATTTTCATTGCCCTGAATGACGGTTCGACGATCCGGAACATACAGATTGTGGCCGAAACCTCCCGGTTTGGGGAAGACCTTATCAGGGATATTACCACGGGATCGTGCATTGCCGTTACGGGCAGACTTGTAGAATCGCAGGGACAGGGACAGGATGTTGAGATAGCTGCTGCGGAAATAGTCATTTACGGTAAATGTGATCCTGAAACTTATCCGTTACAGAAGAAAGGTCATTCGATGGAGTTTCTCAGGGAGATAGCTCATCTGAGGCCCCGCACCAATACTTTCAGCGCTGTTCTCAGGATGAGACACGCCATGTCGTTTGCCATTCACAAATACTTCAACGACAAGGGATTTTATTATCTGCATACACCTATAGTTACGGGTAGTGATGCTGAAGGTGCAGGAGAAATGTTCCATGTGACCACCTTCGACCTCGCTAATGTTCCGCTCGACAGCAACGGGAATCCGGATTACAGTCTTGACTTTTTCGGCAAGCCGGCCAACCTTACTGTTTCAGGTCAGCTTGAAGGAGAACTGGGAGCTCTTGCCTTAGGCGAGATTTACACCTTCGGGCCTACTTTCAGGGCTGAAAATTCAAATACGCCCCGTCACCTTGCGGAATTCTGGATGATAGAACCCGAAATGGCGTTTTATGATCTCAATGACAATATGGATCTGGCGGAAGATTTCATAAAATATCTCATACGTTATGCACTGGATAACTGCAGCGACGATCTGGAATTTCTCAATAACATGATCGACAAAGGACTTTATGAAAGGCTACGGTTTGTTGTGGATAATGAATTTGTGAGGATGACCTACACCGATGCCGTGAGAATACTCGAAAGTTCAGGAAGAAAATGGGAGTATCCGGTTGGCTGGGGGAGAGATCTTCAGGCTGAACATGAAAGATTCCTGGTTGAGGAACATTTCAGAAAACCTGTAATCCTGACCGATTACCCAGCGGAAATCAAAGCATTTTACATGAAGCAGAACGATGATGGGAAAACAGTAAGAGCCATGGATGTACTGTTCCCCGGAATAGGAGAAATAATCGGCGGTTCTCAGCGCGAGGAGGATTATGAGAAGCTTATTACAAGGATCAGGGAAATGGGTCTTCCCGAAAAAGATCTCTGGTGGTATCTCGAAACCCGCAAATTTGGTACTGCCCCTCACAGCGGATTCGGACTGGGGTTGTCGAGGTTGATGATATTTATGACAGGCATGTCGAATATCCGTGATGTCATCCCCTTCCCCCGTACGCCTAAGAATGCTGAGTTTTAAACATTTTTATTAGGACCTTCACAGCCCGGGCTGATATGTTAAATCAGAAGTTACAACAGAAATTACTTCAGAAACTCTCTCCTCAGCAGATCCAGATGATCAAACTTCTGGAGGTCCCAACTATGCAGATCGAACAAAGGATAAAAAAAGAACTGGAAGATAATCCTGCCCTTGAAGAAGGTTCTGAAGAAGAGATTATCAGCAATGAGGATACCGGTGAAGAGGAATTCGGGGAAGATGATGTCAATAACGACGATGAGTTCACTCTCGACGATTATATGGACGATGACGATATCCCGGATTACAGGCTGCAGTCGAATAATTACAGCAGGGATGATGAGAAGAAAGCTGAAATACCTTTTTCAGCCGGCTCCACCTTTCATGAAAATCTTGAATCTCAACTCAGCCTGAGGGACCTGGATGAAAAGCAAAAGATCCTGGGCGAATATATTATCGGAAATATTGACGAAGACGGTTACCTGAGAAGAGAGCTGGCAAATATTGTCGATGACCTGGCGTTTCTGCAGAACATAAGCACCACAGAAGAAGAACTGGAAGAGGTATTGCGTGTTATCCAGGACCTTGAACCCGCCGGCACAGGAGCAAGAAACCTGCGGGAGTGCCTTTTGCTTCAGCTTTCAAGAAAAGACCACACGCACCCTTCTGTAGCCCTGGCATATACCATTATAGATCAGCACTTTGAAGAGTTTTCCAAACGCCATTACGACAAAATAATGTCGAAGACTCAGGCAGGGGAGGAAGAACTAAAAGATGCAATTGAAGAGGTACTCAGGCTGAATCCCAAACCGGGAGGCGTTTACAGTGATCCGTTCAGTAAGCTTGCACAGCCTGTTATCCCCGATTTCATCCTTGAGCACTCTGAAGATGGTTTTGATCTGCATCTTAATTCCAGAAACCTTCCTGAATTGAGATTAAGTTCCTCTTACAGGGAGATGCTGCAGGATTATACGAGAGATAAAACCAGTAAAAAAGAAATGAAGGATGCCATTCTGTTCGTAAAACAGAAGATCGACTCTGCCAAATGGTTTATCGATGCAATAAAACAACGCCAGAACACCCTCCTTCTTACCATGAATGCCATACTCGAATATCAGAAGGAATATTTTGTGGAAGGCGATGAGACCAGGCTCAAACCGATGATCCTCAAAGATGTCGCTGAGATGACAGGTCTGGATATCTCCACAGTTTCACGAGTGGCTAACAGCAAATATATTCAGACACATTTCGGGATATTTCCTCTTAAATTCTTTTTCTCGGAAGGGCTTCAAACCGATAGTGGCGAAGAAGTCTCCACAAGGGAGATCAAAAGGATACTCCAGGATTGTGTCGATAACGAACCGAAACGGAACCCTCTTACCGACGAACGGCTTACTGAGATCCTGCAGGAAAAGGGGTACCAGATTGCGAGACGAACTGTTGCGAAATACAGGGAACAGTTGAACATTCCGGTAGCCAGATTAAGAAAGGAGATATGATGGAGTCTCCTTCAGCAAATAGTCTTACAGACAGGCTGGCTGCAATCATTTCGGTCGTTTTTCATCCTCTTTTAATGCCCCTTTACGGTCTTCTTATTGTTTTTTCAACTCCTACTCTTTTTGCTTACCTCCCTTTTGTACAGAAAAAATTTATTGTCTTCATACTTGCCACAAACAACATACTTCTTCCTTTCTCAATGCTTCCCTATCTTAAGTGGCGGAAAGTAATAAGTTCATGGACAATAGATAACAGAAGCGAGCGTGTAACTCCCCTGGCTCTAACAACTTTCTTTTATTTTGTCTCGGTGTATGTCGTCATGAAATTTACCATCCCGGGTTTCATCAAGGCTCTTTTCATTGCCAGTGCATTAATTTCACTGGCGGTAACAGTTATCAACTTCTGGTGGAAGATCTCAATTCATTCTGTAGGAGCAGGATCCCTTACATCGATGGTCCTTATACTGTCACTGACAATGCACACGCCGCTGATCCCGCTTATCATTGCTGCAATACTGGTCTCGGGCTTTATTCTTTCGTCGAGACTATGGCTTCAGCAGCATTCTCCTGCCGAGGTCTGGTCAGGATATCTGCTTGGATTTACCTCGATGGCGCTTATACTGATCGTTTTCTGATATCTTCCTCAAAGCTTCACTGAGCAGGAGATTGCTCTCAGTGCTTATCTTTCCTGTGGGTAAAAGTGTGGCACGTGCTTCAGTAACATGATTATTCTTCAGATCTTTCTGACGAATTGAGGTAAACCAGCCTTTTCTCATCATCCTCTCCGCAAGATACTCCTGTTCTGTCTGCCCGGGTGTGGGGATCAATAACGCGGTGCGGTTCAGACTGATAAGTTCCATAATCGTGGTATATCCGGCACGGGCTATAATGTTACTGCTGCCCAGGATGACTTCCTGCATTCTTTCTCCTGGAAGATGATTGTAAATGGTAATGTTACCTTCAGTTAAAACAGAAGGATCATCTTCTGCCCTGCCTCCAAGTATTACGGCTGGCATGGCTGAATTTTTAAGCAGTTTTTCAAGTTTTCCACAGAGCAGGGTCCTTTGTGGTTCCGGGCCCGACAGTATAACTGTGGTG
>JAFGXX010000006.1 GCA_016936435.1 Bacteroidales bacterium | reverse complement strand
GTATTGACCCAGGGCAGCGGCGGAATTCAGTGTCAGTCCGGTCGCCAGAGTTACTTCAGCTCCTATTTCCAGGCCATAGTTCTCCTTGTCGATGTTGGTCATCGCGTAGTTTACAAGTGTCATGAGGTCGTCGTGGTAGAAGGTTGTTACCTCGGTCTGTTTCATGAACCTCGTATAATAGCCGGTGATTCGTCCGGTTATCCACGGTGCCCTGAGGACGTAGCTTGCATCTGCAGATAATATCGTTTCCTCCTGAAGGTTGGGAGTAACGGTATTTCTTGTTCGTGGGGAGAGGAAGGAATTGCGGAAGAGGGGAGGGTTTGTTGCGATAAGGGTGTTAAGTGTTATAAGGTGTCTTCCCGTGATCCTGAAATCACCTCCTGCCTTGACTCCCCAGGTAAGGAAATTCATTGTTTCCGATTTTCCCAGCGAGTTGTCGGGGAACAGCCCTTTTCTCATCAGGCCTTCCCTCCACATTGACGTGTATCTGAGGTTTCCGCTCAGGTAAACCGAATAGCGGTTGTGGCTGTATCTGCCTGTTCCCCAGAGTGTCCCTCCTCTCTGGAAGATATAATAGTTGTTGCCGATGATGTCGCCTTCAACAGCAAGGTTGTCGGGGTTTTCCAGGTCATTCTGAAGTGCATCCGGATTTGCCGGCTGGTCGCTTTCGGCAAATTTGTCTATATCGAGCCAGAACTCTCCTCCGAGGAGATCTTTTACAGTATTGAAATTATGCCCTCTGAAGATGTCAACAAGGAGTCCGCCGGTGATGTTTATTCTTTCACTCATATCCCAGGAAGCCCTTGTGTTGAACTGGAACTGTGATATGTCGTTCCGGCGGTCTTCGACTATATATTTTGATCTTAAGCCAGTGACATTATTTCCCGGAATCCCTTCAGCATCTTCCATGTAGAAAAGATTCTTGCGGTTAGCAAAATAAAAACCGTCCCAGTCGATATGGCTTACTGAGGGGTCGTTGATCCAGGCTGTGGCTATTCTGAGCGAATCTTCGGGGTCGGTATAGTATGATGGCAGCTTCCTGTAATAGTCGGGGCGGGGGTCGAGAGGGTCGTACCAGTTCAGGGCCGTGTAGCCGCTTTTTCCGAACCAGTATCCGACGGTTGTCTGAACGTCCATTTTTTCACCGGGATTCCAGAAATGGGCAAGGGTGAAAAGAGGCTTGTTGTTGCTGCGAACCCTCGAGTTACGGACTTCACCGTTCTGGTAACCCCAGTACGGGTTGTAATAGTTGTCATTCATCAGGTCGTAGATCTCCTGTGTGGTGCCGCCAGCAACACCTCTTTCATATATGGCGTTCAGGGCGGTGAGGTTCAGACTATGACGGGAATTTAATTTTTTCTCCACGGAAAGAAAGAATGAGTTTGCGTCGTAGAAGGTTCCTTCCTTGTAGCCTCTTTCGCTCCAGCGTTTTGAATAGCTTCCCGTGATGGCCCAGTTGTTATCCATCAGTCCGGTGGAATAGGTGAGCATGAGCCTGTTGCCGTATGTGCGGTTCGAAAAGGAATATACGGCTTTGATACCCGACCTGTATTCGGAGGCTCTGGTATTTATACGGGTGGCACCTCCTACAGACTCGAAGAGGAAACCGATAGGTTCGGGTCCCGATGAGACCATGGCGCTTCTCATTACATCGTTAAGGCCTCCCCAGTTCGACCAGTAAGGAGATCCTGACTCTATATCGTTCATCACGAATCCGTTGAGACTGACATTGCTGTAGTTCGCATCATAACCTCTTACCCTGAACATGACGGGTCCGAAAGTATATGCTGCGTTGCTAAGAAATACATCGGCGCCGGCGCTGAGAATACCCTGTACGGATTGTGTTTCGAAGCCGTCGTCTTCAATACCTTCACTGATGTTCAAAGTGAAGAGGTCCTGTTTTGATAATGCCGAAGATCTCAACTCTGTCGTTCCGGCGTCAGTTGTTTCACCTGTTCTTACAACAACTTCAATCACGGCCTGATCATAATCGGTGTGATTGATATATAATATATGTTCCCCCCCGGGAAGTGAAAGCGAAAATGTGCCAGCGCCGGTTGTAATCCCGACAACTCTGCCGGAGGCATCTGTTATTTCCGTGCCCGCAAGTCCTGTCTGTTTTTCAGTATCAATCACCTTTCCTGTTACGGTACCTTGCTGGGAATATCCAGCAACTGAGAATATCACTAGGGATAATAATAAGATAATCAGTTTGTTGTATTTCATGAGCGGTAATAAAATTTCGGTGTAAATATACTACAAATCCTGCTTCTTCTGACTCATGGCATCATATTTGGTCGCACTGCTTTATATATTAACTTTACAACCTTCAAAAGCGACGGGATGAAAAGAGTGCTGTTAATACTGGTGATGGTTTTTATTTACGGGCAGGTTAATTCACAGACCTACAGGGCCGGACTGATTGCCTATTATAACCTTGAGAACCTTTTCGACACTATCAATAATGAAAATGTTCTCGACGAAGAGTTTACGCCCGAAGGCATGAACAGGTGGAATGGGGCAAAGTACCTTAAGAAACTCGGCAACATGGCTGCTGTCATATCGAGGATAGGAGAAGATGACGGATGGAAGGGAGGGCCTGCGATACTGGGTGTGTCGGAGATTGAGAACAGAGGTGTTCTGGAGGATCTCATCAGGCATCCTTTGCTCAGGGAATCGGGCTATCAGATAGTACATTACGATTCTCCCGACCGTCGTGGCATTGATGTGGCACTACTTTACCGTACTGCCTTTTTCAGGGTCACGGCTTCTACCAGCAACGAGCTCAGGATATTCAACGAAAAAGGTGAAAGAGTTTATACACGCGACCAGCTTGTGGTTTCAGGGATATTTGACGGTGAGCCCATGCATTTCATAGTAAATCACTGGCCTTCACGCAGCGGGGGAGAACTGCTGACAAAGCCCCGGCGTAACGAAGCGGCAATGCTTACACGTCATCTTGTCGACAGCCTTCTGTCAATTGACAACAATGCAAAGGTGTTTGTCATGGGCGACCTCAATGATGATCCCACCGACGAAAGCCTGCGTAAACATCTCCGGGCTGTGGGAAATCCGGAAAAAATGAAAGAGGATGAAATGTTCAATTGCATGTACCCGCTTTTCAGAAAAGGGGTGGGATCATTGTATTACCGCGACGGTGTTAATCTTTTTGACCAGATAGTGATCACTCCCGCACTTACGGGTAAGGATTTTTCTTCATATAAATTCTACCAGGCGAGAGTCTTCAACAGCCAGTTCCTTGTTCAGAAAGACGGACAGTACAAGGGTTATCCTCTCCGTACCATGGTCGGTACTGTCTTCCAGGGAGGCTACAGCGACCATTTTCCTGTTTACGTGCTGATTGTAAGGGAGCAGAAAAACTGAAGTTTCTCAGTCTGCTGCAACAAGCTTTATCCCCACCGGCCGGTGATCGGAAATATAATATGAGTATTCCGGATAACAGGGAGCTGCCTTGTATACCATTGCGGTGTCGAGGCTGGAGAACAGCTCATCGCTTATCAGAATATGGTCGATATGGCTTGGCCATGAAGGGTAGGACCACCACAGCTGACTGCCAGTAGCAATTTCCATATCTGCAAAAAGGTAATTTTCAGGATCGCTGATGAAATTGAGGAAAGGATTTTCATCAGCTTCGCTGCCGGTGATCTCGTCGTTAAGATCTCCCAGAATTATCACGGCATCGTCAGCCCTGTCGTTGTCGATGTAATCTTTGAGCATAAGCGATGCCATACGCCTGCTTGTTTCATTTTCATTGCCGCCGCAGCATTTCAGATGGTTGTTGATGAGAATAAGGTCAATTCCTGTTTGATTGTGGGATATACTGACCTCAAAAGGAGGTCTGGGGAAATATTCGGAACCACTGAAGAGAAGCCTTGCCGAACTCCGGGGGAGTGATATTTCAGATGTTTTCCAGATGTATGCAAGGTTCCAGTCGGCATTATTGATAAGGTAGAAGAGGCCTTCATAACCCGGCATGAGGCTTATCAGCTGGTTGAAGGAAGCTTCTGATGCCACCTCCTGAAGAGCATATATGTCGGCGCCGATGGTATTCAGAAGAGAAGCGACGGCTATCACCGAGGAGTATCCGTTGAGCGGGAACGTTTCTATGTTGAAGGTCACGATATCGAGGCCCGGCACCGTACCGGGGTAAGGGATGCAGGGAACGAAGATGTCGGATTCTCCCGGAGAGGGAGGCTCAGGCACCTGGCGGCAGGCACCTGCAAAAAGAATGAACAGTATATATATTAGTATACGTAAATCCTTCATAAATTGTTTCAAAAATTAACCGCAAAGGTCGCAAAGTTATTGTGTCTTTGCGCACTTTGCGGTTAATATTTTCAGAAGATAGATATTCAGGCTGTGGTTTTATTGTTTTACAAACCTTCTGACCATTGTTCCTTCTGTGGTATTTATTTTCAGGATGTAAGTTCCGCGTGTCAGTCCTGAAACAGGGATACCAATGACTTCATCGCTTGAGGTGTTGATGGTCCTGATCACCTTACCTGCTATGTCGAGCACTTCCACCGACCTGAGTCCCGGAACATTGCTGAGGTTAAGCTGTGAGGAAGCCGGCACAGGGTAGAGCCTGATGTCATCTCTCTGCAGGGCATTTTCTATACCTGTAACAAGTGAAAGATCGTTCAGGGTGCGGCTTGCAATCTCAACAGTTGTGTTGTATCGCATGGCCAGGCCTGTGACATCATAGTTGCCCGAAGGTATTACTGTTCCCACGATATCGCTCTCGGGTGCTTCAAAAGTGAAGAATTTGACAGTATTCACACCATCGCTAAGGTCGTAGGTCTTTTCAGAACCGAATGTTGCCGATCCGTCTGCAGTGGGGAAGTTAACATTTACCAGTTTGATCAGCCTGGCTTCATAGGGATCGAAGCTGCCGGTAAATTCTGCTATTGTAACAGTGGTCACAACAGGAGTGTTGCCGCTGGAAGCTACCGAAACGGTTGCTTTTGTGGGAACGATCTGATTCATTCCGTTATAGTAACCCAGCTTGCCTTCCAGGTTCTGAATGTTGTCTCCGACAGCCAGAGGGGTTGTCAGTACTGATGAAGCATCGTCGATCAGCAATCCTGCTCCCGAATCCTGGATATATTTCTGGTTCCTGTTGGCAGACGACCTGAGGAAAGTGACAGTTACTTCGGAACTGATCTTGACGATATCGTTGACAATACATCTGGTCTTCAGGTCGGTGAGGCTTGTTGCCACGGCAATGATCGTGAAGTTCCCGCTGGTGGAACTAAGTGAAGCATTGGAGGCATCAGAGATCCTGATCTGGTACCCGGTGCCATACAGTGCATCGCCCGGTATGTCAAAATTCAGTAAGCCTGAGGCCGCCGGCATGGTTTCAACGAGTGTTTCCCATTTATATGTACGGTCAGAATCCACTACCCAGGCTTCTATTTTAACATTGTCAACGTTTGCCGATGTCCACGTTAAATCTACGTTCTGGCCTGCGTAATAAGTTTCACCTCCCGTTGGAGCTGTTATCGTGACTGTGGCCGCAGAAGCGGATACTGTGGTGAATGTTATATTTGAACCCGTTGTTTCGTTCCCGCTCATGTCTTCGACGGCTCCTACTGCAAGGTAATAGAGCTGGGAGTTATCGAGAGAAGCAGAAGGAGTGATGGTAATGATCTTCTTTGAATCATCAATTGTTGCAGCGAAGGGAACATTATCTCCTGAAGCATCAGTCTTCTTTAAAACTACCAGACTTGCAAGATCGCTGTTCTCCAGTGCATTTCCGTCGGTTTTTCT
>JAFGXX010000208.1 GCA_016936435.1 Bacteroidales bacterium | reverse complement strand
TGTGCCTGGTTGTATATTATCATCACTGCTTTCATAGTAAAAGAGTATTTGTTACATCAGAAAAATTAAATTTAATCTCCATTCAGTCCGCTTAGTTCTGAATAAATGCGTTCCGACTTTTTCTTCTCTGTTTTTTTGACAAAGACAGCGTATATTACAGGAACAAGCACCAGGGTCACAAAGGAGGAAAAGATCAGTCCCCCGATAACGGCTATTCCCATAGGGCGCCAGAGTTCAGATCCTGAGCCCTTACTCAGGGCCAGGGGCAGCATCCCAAGAATGGTTGTTGCCGAGGTCATCAGCACGGGCCTCAGCCTCGACCTTCCGGATATGGTGATAGCCTGGTAAAGATCATTGCCTCTTTCTCTCATAAGATTAATAAAATCGACGAGTACAATTGCATTTTTAACGACTATACCTATAAGCAACACGGCTCCTATACCTGAGATCACATTCAGTGTGGTACCGGTAATAAACAGAGCTATTGCCACTCCGGTAAATGCAAAAGGTATCGAGAACATGATAATGAAAGGCATTTTAAGCGATTCAAACTGCGATGCCATTACCAGATAAACAAGGATCAGACTGATGACAAGAAGCAGAGCCAGATCCATGAATGCTTCCATCTGTTCCTTGATCGCACCCGAGATCTGGACCATAACACCGGAAGGTTTTTCGGTTTCGTCGATTGCTTTCTGCAGATCGATCTGAAGGTCGGTAAGTGATCTTTTAAAAGGAGTAAGCGAAACCCTCACTATCCTTTCCTTGCGTTTCCTTTCAATGCTCGGGGGTGACCAGTATTCCTTTATCTGAGCAATTTCACCAAGCCTGATGATGTTTCCCATACCGTTTACGATGCCCAGGTTCAGGATGTCGGTAAGGGTGCTGCGTTCATTCTTTTTAAGTCTGACAACGATGTCATATTCATCTCCCGATTGTCTGAGTCGTGTTGCCAGAAGTCCGTCGACTCTGTTCCTGACCGCAGTGGCAGCCATGGCTGTATTAAGACCATTGGCAATCATCTTCTCCTGGTCGAAGATGATCTGCAATTCGGGTTTGGCCTTGTCACGGCTTATTGTAACATCTTTTGCACCTTCAATTTTCTTTATCTTATCGGCCAGTTCGGCTGCCACCTTGTTGGTTTCGGTGAAATCATAACCGTATATCTCAACGTCGACTGTGCTGCCGCCGAAGGATCCCATATTTTCACTTGTAGTGATCGTAAAATCCACAATTTCGGGTATACCTGCAAAATCTGCTCTCATTTCCTCAGCCAGGTCCCAAACACTTTTCTGTCTCTCCTCTATTGCAAGCAACCTGAAAGTGAAGTCGATGGTATGGGTTCCGCTGGCACTGAACATCGAGGCCCAGCCGCCCTGGTCGTCATAGCCTGAAGATGTTGAAATAAGGTCAACTTCAGGATATTTTGCCATCACAATGCTGTCGAGCATATTGGCAATTCTGATAGTATTTTCGACCCTGGTCCCGGTCTGAAGCTCGACCGAGGCTGAAATCCTTGATTCGTCAGCCTCAGGGAAGAATTCGGTACTGATGACAGTAAACAGTCCCATCGAAACAACGAAAACGGCTATCGACAGGATGGTCACAAATGTTTTATGATGCAGGGCCCATTTCAGTGTCTTTTCATAAAAATCGTCGAACCAGTCAAGTGCTTTTCTGATGCTTCCGTCATATGAAAAGAAGGGAGCATTTTTTCTAACGGGCTGGTATTTGAGAAGCAGGGCGCTGAGTGTCGGCGTCAGTGTTATTGCTGCAACAGTCGAAGTAATGATCGTGACGGTTACACTAAGGCCGAGCTGCTTGAAAAGAACACCGGTAAGACCTTCAACAAAAGTAAGAGGAAAGAATACCGCCACTACCGTGAGTGTGGTTACTATCACAGCCAGCCATACTTCATTTGTGGCATATATTGCCGCCTCCCTCGGACGGCTGCCTCTTTCAATATGCCGGGTGATGTTTTCGAGGACAACAATGGCATCATCTACCACCATCCCTATTGCAATGGATAGTGAAACAAGAGAAATGATGTTGATGGAGCCATCAGAAACGAAAAGGTAGATAAAAGCAACGACAAGCGATACAGGGATGGTCAGTATCACAATAAAAGTAGCTCTCCACCTTCCGATAAAGAAGAGGACCACCAGTACAACAAAAATTGCCGCATACAGCAGTGTTTCAGAAAGGTTGTTTATCGAATCCTTTATAAAGGAAGCACTGGAAAAGAGCTGTGTTATTTCGACATCAGGAGGGAGTTCCTTCTTCAGTTCCTCAAGTGTCTTTTCTATCTCGCGTGTTACCCTGACAGTATTTCCTCCCGACTGTTTCTGGACAAAGAGACCCATTCCCTTTTCACCGTTGATCCTGGTTTCGAGTTTCGATTCCCTTATTGTATCGCGAACCTCTGCAACGTCCTTCAGATAAATGGTATGACCGTTGAAGTTACTGACAACTATCTGCTTAAGGATATCGCTCTCCGGAAACTCGCCCTGGATCCTGAGAGCATAGTCGTTCTTGCCCATCTCAAGCGAACCTGCCGGCATATTAAGATTTTCAGCCCTGAGGATATTGCCTATCTGTTCAATGGTAAGATTATAGGCTTCCATTCTCTGCGGATCAATGTCGACGTATATTCTTCTTCCGGGAACACCTGTAAGTGACACATTACCTACTCCCTCTATCCTGTTAAGAGGATTCACTATTTTTTCATCGAGTATCTTTTCGAGCCCGGCATAACTTTCATTTGCAGTAATTGCATAAAAGATTATCGGCATCATGCTCGAGTTGAACTTTATTAGAGTGGGATCTTCTGCATCTTCCGGAAGAAGCCTTTCGGCAAAGTTCAGGTTACTTCTGATATCGTTCATGGCTTCATCGAGATTGGAACCATACTCGAAATTCAGGAAGATCACTGACAGTCCGTCGCTGGATGTTGAAGTTAATTCCTTCAGGTTGCTGACCGAGTTGAGTGCATCTTCAAGAGGACGTGTTACATTGCTTTCGATGTCAGATGCACTAGCGCCGGGATAGGTTGTGAGAACAGTGACAAAAGGCAATTCTATTTCGGGATACAGATCAACAGGCAGCCTCGAAAGTGAATACAGGCCGATAACCATCATGGCAACAAAGACAAATATTGTCGTTACCGGCCGTTTAACTGAAGTACTGTAAATGCTCATATTTATTTTGTATCTTGTTTACTTATCTGACTATCTCTATCCTGTCGCCGTTTATCAGCCTCGACTGACCCTCTACGATCAGAAGTTCTCCTTCCTTTATTTCTTCGGAAATTATTTCCAAACTGTCGTCAAATCTTTTCCCGATACTGACTTCAACCCTTCTGGCAGTACCTTCCGATGCGACAAAAACATATCTGATATTTGTACCTTCCTGAACCATCACGGTGTTGGCAGGTGCTACAAATGTCTCAGCTTCACCAAGTTCAAGCGACACCCTCACATACATCCCGGGTTTAAGAGCTTCATTCCTGTTGGGGATCTCTGCTTCGGCAAGGAAAGTACGTGTGGCGGGGTTGATAGTAGGGGCTTTGAGCGACACTGTTCCGGTGAAAGTATCTCCCGGGTATACGTCAGCAGTGATCATCACTTTCATTCCCTTTTTTACAAGCGGGTAATATTGCTCGGTTATACCGACATTTACTTTAACAGGGTTTATCTGCATAACCGTTACAACAGCAGACCTCCCTGTGGCTGTTGTGGGAGTTCCCGAGTAGATCTCACCGTTCTCAAAATATTTTCCCGTCACCACTCCGTCGAAAGGCGCCTTCAGGAGGGTATTCTCCTCCATAAATTCCACGTTGGTTTTTGTGACATCGTACTGAGTCTTCATCTGGTCATACTGCTGTTCTCTTACGCTTCCGGTCATCAGAAGAGTGTCGAGCCTTGAAAGATCCTTTTCGAGGCTCGCGAGCTGAACCTTCTGCTGGTAAAGCTGTGTCCGGTCCATAAGGAACAGGTCGTCCCCTTTTCTTATCCTGTCGCCTGTTTCAACATATATTTTTTCAATTCTGCCCGGACTTGCTGGTGCCATATTCACCTCTTCAAACGGAAGGATAGTGGATGAATAATCTATAGTCCTGGCAATTTTCGTTTTTGTCAGCGCCTTAACCCTGACAGGCACACTGGCTGTTTCCGATGTTTGGGAACCATCAGCCCCTGAATCAGGGGTGTTTTTTGATGAGCAGGCCGTTAAAATGAGTCCGCCTATCAGTATTGCAGAGATTGGTTTAAAGTATTTCATTATTTTGATAATTAAAATATTCGTTATAGTTATTGCATGTTGTTAAGAAGTTTATCGAGAGCCAGCTTTGTCTGAAGCAGGTTCATCAGTGCCGATACATAATTGTTCTCGGCAGTAAGGTATTGTGAGTTGGCCTGGGTAAGCTCAAGACTCGATGCCATACCCTGCCTGAATTTATTTTCGACACTTCTGAAGACTCTTCCGGCTACTTCCACATTCTGTTTCTGGTTCTGATACTGAAGATTAGCATTCACAAGGTTATACCTGAGCTGCTTCTCCTGAATAAGCAGCTGTTCTTCAACCATTTCACGGGTAGTTCTCGCTTTTTCGAGATTGATTTGCGCCTTCCTGATCTTTGAATAGCGCTGACCGCTTGCGAAGATTGGCACGGAGAGCTGGAGGCCTGTCATGGAGTTCTGAAACCATTCCAGTTCACTGACCTTGTCGCCCATTCCATTGGTTCCATAATTATAGAAGCCTGCGAGCGTAGGGAGGACAGACGCTTTCTGCGTTTTAAGCGAAAGAAGCGACATCTGCTCAGAAACCTCTGTTAATCTGTAGGTTACATTATTTCGATAATCAAATTCCTGAGAGATCAGAGCTTCAACATTAATAGCTTCCGTAAAAGCATCCAGGGTTTCTGTAAGAGTGATTTTTGTTCCTGCAGGCACTCCCAGCTGGAAACGCAGAAGGTTATAATTAAGCTCGATGTTACGCTGCAGGGAGCTTCTGGAATTATCGACCATCGAAACATTGTTCAGCATCTGGTCGACGTCGGTGGATTCAGCCATACCGGCCTCGTACATCGCCTTTGTGGAGTTCAGTATTTCATTAAGGTTATCATAGTTCCTGTCAAGGATCTCAAGCGACCTCTCTGAAATGAGGATCAGGTAATAGGCTGAGCTTACCGATTCCCTGGTATCAAGTTCCG
>JAFGXX010000207.1 GCA_016936435.1 Bacteroidales bacterium | reverse complement strand
TGCTTTTCCGTCTCCAGCTCTGTCATGACTTCTGTAAGCTCCGACTCCGCTTCAATGTGTCTCAGCTCATTCTTCTTCCCGCCCAAAAGGGTGTTGATGGCCTTAAGGTTTTCACTCTTTCCGGATATCTCCGATTCCATCTCAGAAAGCCTGTTCGTAATTTCTTCTTTTGTGCTGCTTTCAAGATAGTCTGTGACTTTTTGTGATTCGCCCTTACCGGATATCGTCTCGATGGTTGCGATCTCCTTTTTTCTGGCATCGCGCAGCGAAATCACCCTGTCGTTGGTCCTGTATTTTGATCTGAAATCTTCAGTGTTCTTTTCTCCTATGCTATCCAGAAGAGCCACGATTTGTTTGCCGCTGTCTTCCAGATCGGATTTTGTCCTTCCAAGTTTCTTCTTTTTCTCATTGAGAAGCTTTTCAAGTGTTGCCTTTCTTTCGGATCCGGATTTAGAACTTTTATATTCTTCGGAGACAAGCCTGACCAAAGCCTCAGTTCCCACCGGAGCATCGGTCAGTATCTCTTTGAATTCACCGGCTCTGGAAGCATACTCCTCAATAAAAGCTGTCTTCTCTTCCAGTTTCCTGCTCAGCCCCATCCTGTCGCTGATCTCCTTCTTCAGTGAAATGATCCTGGTAAGTAATTCGAGAACTGCATCAGGGGAAAGCTCATCGTCGAGATCAAGATTATCAGTGAGAAATTTCCGGTATCTTTCCCTAAGGTCCTGTTCTTTATTTTCTGTTTCTGTAAGCTTTATATCAGATTCAAGTAGCGGATTTGCTGCCAGTATCCATTTCCTGCTGAAGAAGATCACTATGGCTGCAAGCAGGCACGCAGCTGCCGGAATAAATAGCTTAAACCAGAAAAGAACCAGGGATCCGAGGAGCACGAGTACTGAAAAGAGTATCAGCAGATTTCCAGGATTTATGCGGCTCCTGCCGGCTTCAATAGCCCTCCTGGCTGCATTTATTTCAATTTTCCGGCTGTTGATATTATCAAATTCCTTTTTAAAGGCTCTTGTCCTGTCCTGACGGATAAGCACTTCATCAAAATCCGAAACATCCTGCTCAGTCCACTTTGCATTTATGCTTTTCAGATCCTCGCTGATCCGCATGTTTCTTATTTCCAGGTCTTTCTGCGTTTCATCCCTGTCTTTAACAGCCTGTATAAACAACTGAAGGTTACGGTCAAGATAATCGACATCAGCAGCCCTCGCGAGGATCTCTTCGTTGAAGGATAATCCATCTGATTCTGCTTCAATTTCAGCGATACCCGGAGAGTCGTCGTCGCCTTCTTCGATTTCCCTGATTTTCTGCTTCAGGGCAGCCATCTGCTCTTCAAGTCTGTCAAGTTTTTCGGGACCACCGGGTGCATAATCCTTCAGCTCCGGCAATTCTGACAATTCGGAGTCGATATTGGTGAGTGCGATATAGCTGTCGTAGCATTTCAGGTAATTTGCAAACCTGTCTTTTTCTCTCCTTGCTGCGCTGATCTCTTTTTCGAGGTCTGCATGATCCCTTTCCAGATTTATGACAGCCTCGTTGAGTTCATGATATGCAGGAAGATTTTTCTGTATCTCTTCAGTTCTTTTTTTCAGATCGGCAATCTTATTCATGATCACGGGAATAAGCTGATTCTTGCCTCTCGGGTTATAAATATTGTCGATATTCTCCCTGATGCTGTTGCCCACGCTTCCTACTGAAATATTACCCATGCCTGATCCAATGCTGAAGATCCTGTCTTCCATCCCCGAATCGGTCAGTGACTGGGTTCCGACAAGCTCATCCAGGGAGAAAGCGTATATGTTTTCGTATATTTTGTCGCTGGCATTTCCGAGAAGCTGAAACCACATGGTTTTATCCTGTGAAGGCTGATCGTGTTCGTACAGGGTCATCTGGTCGGAGCCGTTTCTTTCAAAGGTTATGTCTCTTCCCGACGAATAAAGAACCCTTATCCTGCCCCCGTGATTTCCTCCGTTCAGGGGAGTCATTCTCTGTTCCTTGAACCTTGGGTATCCGAATAGTGTGTATTTAATGAACCTCAGCAATGTGGATTTCCCGGCCTCATTTTCACCTTCAATAATGTTGATGCCTTTTTGCAGCTTACTTATCGTTTTGCCGTTGAAAATCCCAAAACCGTCAATATAAATATCTTTCAGTATCACTTTCCGGGGAATATTTTGTCGAGAAGAATAACCTTTGCTTTTTCCAGTATATCCAAATGATCGTGTTCTCCGTGTTCACCAATTATCTTTCTTGCCTTAGGATTTGCAAACTCATCTTCTTCTGCGCTTATCAGACGCTTCAGTTTCTCTGTATCGCTGCTGCAGGCCTCGAAGGCTTTAAGTATCTCAGCAGGAAATCCTGAGCCGTCGCGTATGGTTTCGATATCAATGTCAGGCCTGGTAGCCGCAATTATATTGTCTATCCATATAAAACTGTCCTGAGCCGGCTGTCCTTCGTTGAAATGTTCAATAAGCTGTTGTATCTCTTCCTTCTTGGTCAGCTGTTTGTGAAGCGCTGTCCGGCCTGTAAGCAGCACTCTGATGATCAGGCTGCTTTCTTTTCCGGGATCGTTGATACTTTCAATTGCATCCGTGATCTTTTCTTCAATCTCTTCGATCAGGGTTACTCCTCCAAGGTCGATAGTAATATTCTCCAGCCGGATTGCCTGCGTGGGTATAAATTCAATTTTCGGCCCGGAATTTTCTTTAATATCAATCATGTAGCAGCCTTTAGGGCCTGTTTCACCGAAATCCCTGCCCTGTGGATTTCCCGGGTAAACCACTGCCGGATCCGATTGTCTGACAATCCTGCCTTTATGAATATGGCCCAGGGCCCAGTAGTCAAATCCTTTGCCCGTGATATCGTCGAGGCTGAAAGGAGCATATTCTGCATGTGGTCCGGAGGAACCCACTGTTCCATGAAGGACGGCGACCGACACAGGGGCAGGAGAGGCCGGCAGGTTGAATTTCAGGGCCAGGTTTTCCTTTACAGAAGTTTCCCTGTAGCTTATGCCATGAATATCGGCTATGGCTTTGCCGTTCTTTTCATATACCAGACGCTCACATTTCCCGGGACTAAAACGGAAAACATTTTCAGGGAGTTTCAGTGCGCCCAGCCAGGTATCAAAAGGGTCGTGATTTCCGCAGGCAATATATGTTGAAATGCCCTTTTCCGACAGCCGTTTCATCTCTGAAGAGAATTTAAGCTGGGCCGCCAGGCTTTTATTTTCGCTGTCGAAAACATCACCCGAGATAATCAGGAAATCGGCTTTCCGGTCGATACAAAGGTCTATTATCCTGCTGAAGCTGAGAAAAGTGGCATCTTTCAGTCTTTTCGACAATCCGGAATTGAGTGCAGTCAGTCCCCTGAACGGTGTGTCCAGATGAAGGTCGGCTGTATGTATGAATCTCACTGCAGACATCGAGTTCCTGACAATCTTTAATCGATCCAAGTTACAAAATGTTTCTATAAACTGTTCTTCAATTTTGGGCTTGAGATTATTTTCTGCACGACAGTATCGCTGACAGCAGATCTGAAAATCTCAGGCAATTTTTCTGATCAGTCCCCTGAAGATAAAAGCATGAAAAGGAAGAACACTGAACCAGTATAATCTGCCCCATAAACCCAGAGGTCTGAAAGTGGCTGTCTGATGCAATATCTTATCTTCGTCTATCCGGAATTCGAGCCAGGCCTCACCCGGCAGTTTCATCTCAGCAAATAATAGCAATCTTTTTCCTTCCTTATCGGCTATAAGCACGCGCCAGAAATCAAGAGCATCTCCGGCCGATAGCTCATTTTGATTTTTCCTTCCTCTTCTCAGTCCGACACCTCCTGATAATTTATCAACAAATCCCCTGAGACCCCAGAGCCAGTTTCCATAATACCAGCCCCTTGTACCTCCCAGCGACCAGATCCTTTCCAGTGCTTTTTCAACGTCGGCAACAGAAAGCTCCCTCCGGTCGAAATAACACCCGTGCACCGGAACTTCAGCGAATTTCGAAATTTCCGTATCTAAAATACCTGATGCAAAAGCATCTTTCCAGCTTGAAACGACTTCATTCATTTCAATCTTCCTGAAGGCCTCCCTTACAGCTTCTTCATAATCAACAGGTTCAACAGAGAGCATTTCCCTGAGATCGTTCTCTTTGCAGATCACTTCAATCTTCATGCTGTCAACCAGATTTTGGGCAAGGGAATATGAAGTTGAAGTGATAAAATAAAGCCAGTATGATGATAACTTTGGAGTCATCACCGGAACGGTCCATATCCGCCGCTTAAGCCCCCTGACCCTGGCAAAGGAAAGTAACATCTGCTTGTATGTCAGAATATCCGGACCACCTATATCATACGATGAGTTGAATGTTTTTTCATTCAGGAGCACCCCTGAGAGGAATTCAATTACATTCTTTACAGCTATTGGCTGTGAGCGGGTATTAAGCCATCGCGGAGCTATCATAACAGGCAGCTTTTCAACCAGGTCTCTTATTATCTCAAAGGAAGCGCTCCCTGAACCTATGATTATACCTGCCCGCAGGGTTGTAAGGGAATAGGTCCCGGTACCAAGTATCCGTTCCACATTTCTCCGGCTGCCAAGATGTCTCGACAGGCTCTCCTGATTGACGATCCCGCTCAGATATATAACCTGCCGGACTTTTGTCTGCTGAATACGATCTCTGAAATTCGAAGCGGATATCTCTTCCATTTTCTCAAAATCGTTTTTATGTGTCGACATTGAATGAATAAGATAATATGCAACATCAATGTCAGCGGGGATATTCTGCAATGTGGAAGGTTTAAGAAAATCAACTTCAACAGCAGATATAGCAGAAGACCTATACTTCGAATAATTAAACCTGGCAGTGTCACGCACACAGCAAATCACTTCATGGCCCTTATCCAGCAGAACCGGCAGCAATCTTTGTGCGATATAACCGGTAGCACCTGTAAGAAGTATTTTCATGAATTCATTTTTTTGTGAATTTCTGAAAAATATTTTGTTTATTTTGAAGGATTATAAATTTCATTCACATGCGTTTATATAAACCCGAGGTTTTTCAGGGCAGCCTGAGGAGGAAGAACTATTTTGAGGGATGGTATTTCAAACATGTTCCGGCAGATTTGTCCGACACTTTCGCAATTATTCCGGGAATCTCACTTGTTAAAGACGATCCCCATGCATTCATACAGGTAATGAAAGGTTCCACAGGATTCACCGACTATATACGCTATCCCCTGGATGAATTCCGGTGGGCGAGAAAGGAGTTTTATGCAGAAATAGGCTCATCATCATTCAGCAGAAGAGGGGTAAGCCTTAATATCAAATCTGAAAATACAAGACTTGAGGGCAGAATTGATTTCAGTAAGGTAATAACTTATCCAAAGAGTATCCTCAACCCCGGAATCATGGGCTGGTATTCTTTTGTTCCGTTCATGGAATGCAATCATGGTGTTGTTTCGGTAACCCACGACCTGTCTGGCAGAATATCACTGAATAATGATGTCATTGAATTCGACGGAGGTAAAGGTTATATTGAAAAGGACTGGGGAGTATCCTTCCCGGAAGCCTGGATATGGGTGCAAAGCAACAACTTCAGCCGGCACGAGGCTTCATTTATGCTTTCTGTTGCCAAGATCCCGTGGCTGGGAAAGTTTTTTATCGGATTTCTGTCTTTTCTGTACCTCGATAAACGGTTTTACCTGTTCAGCACATACAATAAATCAACATTTACAGATATTCAGAATAAAGAAGAGGCACTTCATATAACTCTGAAAAATAAGACACACACCCTTAGGGTCAGAATAATAAAAAATTCATTCTGTGACCTGCAGGCACCGGTGGCGGGAGAAATGTCGAGAAGGATAAAAGAGAGCATCGACTCGGAGGCAGAGCTTCAGCTTTATGACCGGCAGGGAAATCAGGTTTTTCAGGATACGGGGAAAAAGGTTGGTCTTGAAATCATTACAGAGATTTTCAATTACCTTTAAACTTCCTTTACCGTAGATACTGCAGATTTCTTCGTCCGCCAAAATCCTGACGAAGGTGGACTTTCCTCTATTCCATGGTTAGAAATAAATATTTCTGAGATTCTCCTGCAGCGTTTTGAACACCGGCTGCGTATTATGATTGTGTGTCTATATGATCAATAAATAAAAAACAGTAATAATATGAAAAAGAACGTAATACTGATTATGACGATACTGGCAGTCTTTGTAGTTGCTGCCTCCTGTTCAAAGGATGACGAGGAAGAATTCACTCTGACGCCAAAGGAAATTACTCTTACAGATGCTGCTCCCGTTGCCATTCAGAGCAGTAATGAATTCGGCATCGAACTCTTTACGAAGGTTGCCGGAGAAGAAAATGAGAACCTCATGCTTTCTCCGCTGAGCGCAAGCACAGCCCTTACAATGCTTCTTAACGGCTGCGGGGGAGAAACCTATACCCAGTTGCAGGGGACGCTTAAATACCCTTCCCCGATGACTATCGAAGATATCAACGAAGCTTATCAGAGCCTCGTCGGTCAACTGCTCACGGCAGACCCTAAGGTGAAGCTGGCTCTTGCAAATGCTATCTTCTACCGTAACGGCTTCAGTGTAAAAGCTCCCTTCCTCAACACCATGAGCGATGACTACGATGCTACCGTCGAAGGACTCGATTTTGAGGCGCCTTCAGCCCTTACGACAATAAATGGCTGGGCCGGCGACAATACCAACGGCAAAATACCAAAAGTGCTTAACGAAATTTCCTCCGACGCTGTGATGTTTATCATGAACGCCCTCTATTTCAACGGCGACTGGAGCTATCAGTTCGATAAGTCGCTTACACAGGACAGACCTTTTTATCCCGACGGCGGCAGCGCCGTGAACGTCAGTACCATGAACGGCGAGGTTGGTTCGAAGGTAGTGTACGGCAATGACTTCAGGGCTATAGAGATGCCATACGGACGTACAAACTTTACTATGGTGGTCATCGTTCCCTCTGAAACAGTAAGCAACTTCCTGACTA
>JAFGXX010000030.1 GCA_016936435.1 Bacteroidales bacterium | reverse complement strand
TATTGAATATCAGTGATCCGTCGGTGAAGAGCACTTTAAGGGATCCCGAAGGTGATCGGACATTGTTCACCTTCGGACATGACAGGAAATACTGGTTCTGGCCTTTATCGGGCTTCACCAGCCGTGATTCTGTTTATATATTCCAGTCAAGGATCAGGTCGACGGGGGAGGGGGGAATGTGGGGATTTGCCGGTGTTGACTCGAACTATGTGGCAAAGATACCTTTGAACAATATGTGCGGAATCAGCTATTCACTTCTTCCAGGCAGCGACAGTATAAACTTTGGTCACTCCTTCATCAATAGAGGCAGGTTTACCTATGTCTATGGCATAAGGTCGAATGGCTTCGGAAACGATCTTTTCGTAGCGAGATTCAGAAAAGGGGATGTATATTCAGAGTGGACTTACTTTGACGGTAAAGGATGGTCAGGAGATATGGGCAGAATCAGCAGGATATATGCCGAATTCACCTCCTCTTTCCATGTATGCAGGGTGGGAAGAAAGTATGTTTTGCTGACAACAGAATTCAGTGTGGGCTGCGATCAGGGTAAGAATATTTATGTCTGTACGAGCGACAATCCATCAGGTCCTTTCAGTGTCAAACACTCTGTATGGCAGGTCGATGACACTCTTAACGGTCATTATCCGTTTTTTTATGCTGTGTCAGCACATCCGGAATATGACAACCACAGGAATGAACTGCTGGTTACATACAGCATAAATGGTTATGGAGACTGTGTTGAAACTTGTCTCAACGGCAGAATGGATCCCGACGTATACCGGCCCAAAGCCATACGTGTACCTTATTCACTTATAGATAAGGATCTTTAGTTAAGCTTCATGCCGGCAATGATGCCTTCGATTCTCCGGTCGAGAAGTTCAACTGTTTCATCATATTTCGCGGCCGATTCAAGTTTTGTATTCACGCTGAAATAGAACTTGATCTTTGGTTCTGTTCCCGATGGCCTGACCGAAATTTTCGAACCGTCGGCGAGGAAAAACTGAAGTACATCCGATTTAGGAAGGTGTATCGCTGTCTTCTTTCCCGTGATTAGATCAGCTGATATCAGCTCTTCATAATCGTTGATCTTTATTACCCTGCTGTTGTTTATAGATACCGGGGGATTGTTTCTGTACGAGACCATCATGGCTTTTATCTCTCCTGCTCCGTCGGCGCCTTTTCTGACTATATTTATCAATCTTTCTTTGTAGAGGCCGTATTCAACGTAGATGTCGATCAGAAGTTCATAAAGAGTTTTTCCCCTGCTTCCTGCCCAGGCAGCAGTCTCGGCCAGCAGGGCACATGAGCCTACGGAATCCTTATCCCTTACATATTCACCGGACAGGAAGCCGTAGCTTTCCTCTCCACCTCCGATATATTTCTTCACTCCTTCGTTCTGCCTGATAAGATCGGCGAAGAATTTGAAGCCTGTAAGAACGTTGAAACATTCCACTCCGTTGGCAGCAGCAATGACATCCATGAGATCGGTTGTCACAATGGTTTTAATGATGTACTCGTTACCTTTTAGTTTACCGCGTTCTTTCAGTTGTGTTATTATGTAATGGGAAAGGAGCACGCAGGTCTGGTTTCCGTTCAGGAGGATGAACTCTCCCTTTGTGTTTCTGCAGGCAGCTCCCAGCCTGTCGGCGTCGGGATCGGTGGCCATGACCAGATCGGCACCTTTTGCCACGGCTTTTTCGATGGCAAGTTTCAGGGCCCCGGGTTCTTCCGGATTGGGTGATTTGACTGTCGGGAAGTTGCCGTCGGGTTTTTCCTGTTCCGGCACGCTGATCACATTCCTGAAGCCGAAGAGCTCCAGAGCTTGTGGTACAAGAGGGCTTCCGGTGCCGTGAATAGGGGTGAAAACGATGCCCATGTCTGAAGATCTTTCAATTGCTTCGGGGTTGATCCTCATTTTAAGAACCTCGGCAAGGAAGGCCTCGTCGGTTTCTTTTCCTATGATCCTGATCCTGCTTTTGTCGCCGTTGAATTTTATTTCAGATACGGATTTTATTCTTCTTACTTCTTCAATTATGGCTGTGTCGTGCGGCTCCACAACCTGGCCTCCGTCATCCCAGTATGCTTTGTAACCGTTGTATTCGGGAGGATTATGGGATGCTGTTATCACCACTCCGCTCTGGCATTTATGGTGTCTGATGGCAAAAGAAAGAACGGGGGTCGGCCTCAACGATTCGAAGAGGAATACTTCAAAACCGTTTGCTGAAAAGATGTCAGCAACGCTTTCGGCAAAAAGCCTGCTGTTGTTACGGCAGTCGTGTGCTATAGCAACTCTTACAGGTTTATTACCAAACTGTTTGATGATGTAGTTCGAAAGCCCCTGTGTGGCCATTCCCACGGTATAGATGTTCATCCTGTTGGTGCCAGCCCCCATAATGCCCCGCAGGCCGCCGGTTCCGAACTCAAGATCTTTATAAAATGCATCGACAAGTTTTTTCTCATCATTCGCCAGCATTTCCCTGACTTCATCACGGGTCTCCCCGTTGAATTCAGGAGCGAGCCATGCCTGTGCTCTTTTACGGATTTCGTCTGTGTGTAACATATTGAATTATATTTTATTATCTACACCTTAGTTTACTTTGTCATCTTTCGTACAAAGCCGGGCGCACCTTTGCAGTGGCCCATTCCGTCAACCGTGCGGCACGAAATGCATCGCAGCTGACGCATATGCTGATCAGGAACTTATTTGTTTAATGCATTTCTTCAGACTGCTTCTCCAGTGTGCTATCTCAATATTGTAGTTTTCCTTAATTTTTGTTTTGTCAAGTACTGAATAAGCTGGTCTTTGTGCTGCTGAAGCGAATTCAGCGGACCTGATAGGTTCAACCCTGCAGTTCAGACCGGCTTCCTCAATTACCGCAACGGCCAGATCGTACCAGCTGCATACGCCTTCGTTCGAAAAATGGTATATCCCGGCATTGAATGCAACCCGGTTCCTTATCACCGATGAAATGATGTTCATTATTGTATCTGCCAGATCGGCTGCCCAGGTGGGTGTGCCTGTCTGGTCGAACACGACCCGCAGAAGACCTGCTTCCCTGCCCTTGCGGAGAATGGTCTTAACGAAATTGTTACCATGGGCAGAGTATAACCAGGATGTTCTTATGACCATGGAACGGTTGTGAATAAGGGCAGCTTTTTCGCCTGCCAGCTTCGACTTGCCGTACCCGGTTACCGGGGCGGTGACGTCATCCTCGGTGTAGGGTATGCTGGATGTTCCGTCGAAGACATAGTCGGAAGAGATGTGAATGAAACTCCTGTCACTGCCAGCTATCGATTCAGCTATATTCTTCACTGCCGTGCCATTCAGCATCATTGCTGCGGCGGCTTCACTTTCGGCTTTGTCGACATTGTTCCAGGCAGCACAGTTTACAATCCAGTCGGGCCGGTTTTCACTGATAAAATGAGATACATCTTCTGAACTGGTGATGTCAAGATCGTTGATGTCGGTGAAGATGAAATCGTAGCCGTAATACTTCAGGGCTGCAATTTTTATCTCGCTTCCAAGTTGTCCGTCGGCTCCGGTAATAAGGATCACTGGCATGTTACAGGCTTTAAAAGTTGTTATCGGCGTTTCTGAAAAGCGGGTTCTTAAGGTCCTTGTCACTCACCAGGGGTTCAGTCTCACCAAGCTTCCAGTCGATGCCGAGAGCCGGGTCACTAAGAAGTATGCCTCTCTCAGCTTCCCGGTTATATGCGTTGTCGACTTTATAAAGGACTATCGCTGTTTCGCTTAGAACTGAGAAACCGTGCGCAAAGCCTCCCGGGATGAAAAGCTGTGTCTTGATTTCCGAATCGAGCTCTATGCCATACCACTTTCCGAATGTGGGAGAATCCTTCCGCAGGTCGAGAGCCACATCATAGATCTTACCTTCGACAACCCTTATGAGCTTTGCCTGGTCGTGAGGTCTGAGCTGGTAGTGAAGACCTCTTACCACTCCTCTTGATGACTTTGATTCGTTGTCCTGAACAGGGTCAAAGCTGATACCTGAATTTTTATATGTCACGCTGCTGAAACTCTCGAAGAAGTAACCTCTGTGGTCGGTGAACAGATCGGGTTTTATCACTACAAGTCCGCTGAAGCCGGTTTTAATAATTTCCATATTTTATTTTAATCCTTCAAAAACATTTATCTCTTCTGATGCAATTCTGATGAGGTATTTCCCGTACTGGCTTTTCTTTACAGGCTCTGCAAGAGCCAGCAGCTGATCTTTATCGATGAATCCCCTTTTATATGCTATCTCCTCAACGCATGAAGCTTTAAGGCCCTGGCGTTGTTCGAGTGTTGCAATGAAGTTGGCAGCCTGGAGAAGGCTCTCGTATGTTCCTGTGTCGAGCCATGCCATTCCCCTTCCCATCAGTTTGACTTCCAGTGTGCCTTCGCTCAGGTAGAGCCTGTTGAGGTCCGTTATTTCCAGTTCGCCACGGGCCGATGGTTTAAGCGATTTTGCCTTTTCAACAACTGTGTTGTCGTAGAAATAGAGACCTGTAACTGCATAGTTTGAACGTGGTTTTTCGGGTTTCTCCTCTATGCTGACAGCCTTCCGGTTCCTGTCGAATTCTACCACACCGTATCGTTCGGGGTCGGTCACATAATAACCGAAAACACAGGCTCCCATGGAGAGTTTTGCCGTATCGAGAAGGACATCGCCGAAGCCATGACCGTAGAAGATGTTGTCGCCAAGTATCATGCAGACAGGTTCATTGCCGATGAATTTTTCACCCAGGATAAAGGCTTGTGCCAGTCCGTCGGGCGAAGGCTGTTCTATGTATGAGAACTTCAGCCCGAGCGGCTCACCCGTGCCCAGAAGGTTCCGGAAACCAGGCAGGTCGCGGGGTGTGGAAATTACCAGGATATCGCGTATTCCGGCAAGCATGAGTACCGAAAGCGGGTAGTAGATCATGGGCTTGTCGTAAACAGGCAGCATCTGTTTTGAGATGGCATGGGTTATCGGGTAAAGCCTTGTGCCCGAACCACCTGCCAGAATTATACCTTTCATATTTTGTGTTTAATTTTTATTTAACCACTGAGTGACACTGAGTTGCACGGAGTTTTCACTGTTTCTCAACATCCCGCTTCCGCTATCGCGTAACTCCGTCGTCCCTCATTCTCGCCCTCAAGCCCTTCCGCTGTCGCGGAATCTTCGCTTCGCTTCGATCTCGCCCTCACGCCCTCACGCCCGTCCTATCCCGAAATAAGTGAAGCCCATGTTCCTGATCTCTTCGGGGTTGTATATGTTTCGTCCGTCAAAAACAACCTTCTCCTTCATTATCATTGCCATGTTTCTGAAGTCGGGAAGATGAAACTCCGACCATTCAGTCATAAGAACCATAGCGTCAGCTCCCCTTACCGCCTCATAGGGATCGGAAGCGTAAAAGATTTTGTCACCCATAACCTTTTCAGTTTCCTTCATTGCGGCAGGATCGTATGCTCTTACCACAGCGCCTTCATTAAGGAGTCTGC
Organism: Bacteroidales bacterium; assembly: GCA_016936435.1. Lineage (GTDB taxonomy): Bacteria > Bacteroidota > Bacteroidia > Bacteroidales > VadinHA17 > LD21. The sequence continues at coordinate 16,618 of JAFGXX010000030.1, read as the reverse complement.
TGATCAGGTGTAAGGACGATGATTCCCTGATATCGTCGGTTTTAGGCTTGAATGACAATCCCCATACCCCGATCACCCTTTCGCTGAAAGTGTTGTTGAAATACCTTGCCATCTTGTTGAAGATGACGTTTTTCTGGTACTCGTTTGCTTTTTCAACAGCCTGTATCACCTTCAGTTCATAGCCCTTGTCCTGTGCGGTTTTGATAATGGCTTTTACATCCTTGGGGAAGCAGGAGCCTCCGTAACCTGTTCCCGGATAAAGGAACTTGTTTCCTATCCTTGAATCACTTCCTATTCCTTTTCTCACGTGGTTGATGTCGGCTCCGAGAATATCGCAAAGATTGGCGATCTCGTTGATAAAGCTGATACGGGTTGCCAGCATCGCATTGGCAGCATATTTGGTTATCTCTGCCGATGCGATATCCATGAAGAGAATAGGATGGTTGTTGAGAACAAAGGGATTATACAGACGGCGCATGATCGATGCTGCTCTTTCATTGTCGACGCCGATCACAATTCTTTCGGGCCGGAGAAAATCCTCAACGGCGGCACCCTCTTTTAGAAATTCAGGGTTTGAAGCTATGTCGAATTCCAGGTCAGAATTTCGTCTCTTTAGCTGTTGGATTATGGTATTTCTGATTTTTTCTGATGTGCCAACAGGCACAGTGCTCTTGGTAACTACAACCGAGTAGGTGTTCATGGAAGAACCTATTTCCCCTGCTACTTCGAGGACGTGGGTCAGGTCAGCGCTTCCGTCTTCACCGGGGGGTGTCCCAACGGCGATAAAGATCACTTCAGAATCTTTTATACCTTCTTCAACAGAGGTTGTAAAGAAGAGTCTTTTCTTTTCAATGTTCAGCCTCATCATGTTTTCCAGTCCCGGCTCATAAATGGGTACCCTGCCTCCGACAAGCTGTTTAATCTTATCCGAATCCCTGTCGATACATGTAACTGTCAGACCACTTTCGGCAAAACATGTTCCGGTTACGAGTCCTACATATCCTGTTCCCACAACTGAGATCTTCATGAAAATGACCTTTTGAATGAGTAATATGCAAAGATAACAGAAGCTTCGAATTTCCGAAATGAAATTAATGAAGCTGAGTGTCTCCCGGTCCCTCGGAACCCTGTCCTTATTACTTAAACAGGTGTTTATGAATACATGCCGGAAATGCACTATAAACGTGTGAAAATCTTTTGATTGTTATGTAATAATTAAAATATATGTCTATCTTTGCACACCATTTTTTCAAAATAATGTCTAACTTATTAATTACTACAGAACTCAATTACGATTATGACTGAAAGCAAAAAGAAAACATCAAAGAAGGATGTTGTTGACAAGGAAGAAGAAGGCGTTAAGCCGGTTAAGAAAGTGAAGATTAAGGAGATAGAGGAAAAACTTATCGAAGAGGAAATCGAAGAAGCTGTTTCTCTTTCTGATGAAGATGAGCTTCCCGTTGATTCTGACACAGAGGTCGTTGATGATGAACATGAAGACCATGAAGATCAGGAAGGAGACGCCGAAACTGACGTGACGGCAGAATCTGACGATGTTGACCTTATCGAAGTAACAAAGGCGGAAGTTGAAAAGGACGTTCATACAGCTCCTTCGGCTGAAGATTTTGACTGGGACAGGTTCGAAGATGATGAACTGAAAAATTCGCCCAGGCACAAAGAGTACGAAGCCATGTACGACAAAACACTTTCAACAATTGCTGTTGATGAGGTGGTACAGGGCACCGTGATCCAGATGACCTCCCGGGAAGTGGTGATAAACATTGGCTACAAATCGGAAGGTGTGGTAAGCCTAAACGAGTTTCGTTACAATCCTACCCTGAAGGTGGGCGATACTGTTGAGGTATATGTTGAAAGCCAGGAAGACAAAAGGGGCCAGTTGCTTCTTTCACATAAGAAGGCAAGGGCAATAAATTCCTGGGACAGGGTAAATGCATCTCTTGAGAATGATGAGATCATAACCGGCTATATCAAATGCCGTACCAAGGGAGGAATGATAGTGGATGTCTTTGGTATCGAAGCCTTCCTTCCGGGTTCGCAGATAGATGTTAAACCCATTCGCGACTATGACGTTTATGTTGGAAAAACCATGGAATTCAAGGTTGTGAAGATCAACCAGGAATTCAAGAACGTGGTGGTTTCACACAAAGCTCTTATCGAAGCTGAACTTGAACAGCAGAAGAAAGAGATCATTGCCAAACTTGAAAAAGGACAGGTTCTGGAAGGAACCGTTAAGAATATCACATCGTACGGAGTGTTCATCGACCTTGGTGGTGTCGACGGACTGATCCATATAACAGACCTTTCATGGGGAAGAGTCAATCATCCCGAGGAGATCGTTCAGCTCGACCAGAAACTGAATGTGGTGATCCTCGACTTCGACGATGACAAGAAGAGAATAGCCCTGGGCCTCAAACAGCTCACATCCCATCCATGGGATTCGGTCGATCCCGACATGAAAGTTGGCGACAAAGTTACAGGCAAGGTGGTTGTCATGGCCGACTATGGAGCCTTTGTTGAAATTGCCCCCGGAGTGGAAGGTTTAATACACGTCTCCGAAATGTCGTGGTCGCAGCACCTCAGAAGTGCACAGGAATTCATGAAGGTGGGCGACGAAGTGGAAGCTGTAATTCTTACTCTCGACAGGGCTGAAAGAAAAATGTCGCTCGGCATCAAGCAGCTTAAACCTGATCCATGGACAAACATCGATGAGAAATATACCGTTGGTTCGAGACATATGGCAAAAGTCAGGAACTTCACCAATTTCGGTGTCTTTGTTGAGATCGAAGAAGGTGTCGACGGACTCATTCATATTTCGGACCTTTCATGGACTAAAAAGATCAAGCATCCTGCTGAATTCACTGCAATTGATGCAGAGATAGAGGTTGTGGTGCTGGAGATCGACAAGGAAAACAGAAGACTCAGCCTGGGCCACAAGCAGCTTGAAGAGAATCCGTGGGATGTGTTTGAAGGACTCTTCACCGTTGATTCAGTCCACGAAGGAACAGTAATGGAAGTCTTCGACAAAGGAGCCGTAATAGCACTTCCTTATGGAGTTGAGGGTTTTGCAACACCCAAGCACCTCGTCAGGGAAGACGGATCATCAGCAAAAGTTGATGAAAAGATGATGTTCAAAGTGATTGAATTCAACAAATCAGCTAAAAAAATCATTGTTTCGCACAGCAGAACTTTTGAAGATGAGAAGAAAACTGCAGAAGCTCCTGCCAGGAAACATGAAGGCGAAACTTCCAGAAAATCAGCAAGAAAGGTTAAGACTAGTGTTGAAAAAACGACTCTTGGCGACATCACCCAGCTTGCTGCCATAAAGGAAGAAATGGAAGAAAAAGAAAATAAAGCATCCAAAAAATAGAAATATTTGTTAAATTAGGGCTATCAAATTTTAATGATATGGATTTCAATATTGAAAGCCGGAATAACAGCACTGTTATTCAGATACAGTCCGAGAAGCTCGACACACATATTGCTCCAGCTCTGAAATCTGAACTTGTGCTGGTTTCGGGCAAGGGTGAAAGAAATATCATCCTTGACCTCGAAAAATGTCAGTACTGTGACTCGTCAGGGCTGAGTGCAATTCTCGTAGCCAACAGATTATGTAAAAATGCTGGCGGAACATTCGTTCTCTGCGGACTGAATGAAGCAGTTGAACGACTGATAACCATATCTCAGCTCGATACAGTCCTCACCATTACAGGTACTGTCGACGATGCTGAAAAGATGATATCCTGAGTCAGCAGCAGTGCAGGATGCCCTTTAAATTAACAATACTTGGCAGTAGTTCTGCATTGCCAACATCAGAAAGATTTCCATCCGCTCATGTGCTCAATGCACATGAGCGGTTGTTTTTAATAGACTGCGGGGAAGGAACACAGATGCAACTCCGCAGAAACAGAATACGATTCGGTAAAATAAACCACATATTCATCAGCCATCTTCACGGCGATCATGTATTCGGGCTTTACGGGCTGCTGTCTTCGTTCAGCCTCATGGGACGCGAGGCTACACTTCATCTCTATGCACCCGAAAACTACGGAGACCTTCTCCATTCACATCTCAGCGATTTTGACATTCACCTGAACTTCGATATCGACTTTATCCCTCTCTCAGGTAAAGATCCTGTATGCATCCTCGACGATACATACCTTAGCGTGACTTCTTTTCTCCTTGAACACAGGGTGCCGGCTTATGGCTTCCTGTTCAGGGAAAAACCGCACGACAGGAATATAATTAAAGAAGCCATTGAAAAGTACAACATTCCCACTGTAAGAATGCAGGCAATAAAAAAAGGTGAGGATTTCGTGGCCGAAGACGGCAGGGTTATAAAAAATGAAGATATCACCATTCCCGGACCGGCACCCCATTCCTATGCATATTGCTCCGATACCAGGTATTTCGCTCGCCTTGCACGGTTTGTCAGCGACGTTGAACTGCTTTATCATGAAGCCACTTTCGACAGCAGCCTTTCAGACCTTGCATTAAAAACCGGACACTCAACCACCTCCGATGCTGCCCGTGTTGCAAAAGAGGCCCGGGTAAAAGCCCTCGTCATAGGTCATTTTTCATCGCGCTACAAAGATATCACAAGCCTTGTGGAAGAGGCAAGAACAATTTTCCCCCGTACTTTTCCGGCAATTGACGGCCGCGATTATGATATTGCTTCCATTGATGAATGGTAAGAAAAGATTGGCTATATTTGTGCACTTTTCAAATATTTTAAGGTGCCGGAAAAAATTCTGATACTGGATTTCGGATCACAGTATACACAGCTGATAGCAAGGAGGATAAGGGAACTGAACACCTATTGTGAGATTCACCCCTACAACCATTTTCCCAAACCCGACGCCAGCGTCAGGGGAGTTATTCTCTCGGGAAGCCCTTTCTCGGTGAGAGATGAAAACGCACCTGTCCCCGACCTCTCGCTGATAAAAGGAAAAATACCTCTGCTGGGAGTGTGTTACGGAGCCCAGTACCTCGTACATGTCTTTGGAGGAGAGGTGCTTCCGTCAGCTGCGAGGGAATACGGGCGTGCCAACCTCGTAGAAATAAAAACAGGTGATCCGCTGTTCAGGAACATAAATCCCGGTACCCAGGTCTGGATGTCGCATGGCGACACAATAGTCCGCTGGCCTGAGAATTATGAGATCATCGGGTCTACTGCCGATGTTCAGGCCGGCGCCTACCGTATCAGAGGGGAATTGACATGGGGTATCCAGTTCCATCCCGAAGTCTGGCATACCACATCAGGAAAAGACATACTCGGGAATTTCATCGAAGGTATTTGTCATTGCAGCATGAACTGGACTCCTGATTCGTTTGTGGAGTCGGCTGTTGCCGACCTGAAGAAAACTCTGGGAAACGACAGGGTGATACTCGGACTTTCAGGAGGTGTCGATTCATCGGTAGCGGCTCTTCTGCTGCACAGGGCTGTGGGTGCCAATCTTACCTGTATTTTCGTCGATAACGGCCTTCTCAGGAAGAATGAATACACAAGGGTGCTCGAATCGTATATGGAACTCGGCCTCAATGTCGATGGCGTGGATGCCGCCGACAGATTCATTGATGCGCTGGAAGGAGTAAGCGAACCTGAACAGAAGCGAAAGATCATTGGAAAAGTTTTTATTGAAGTTTTTGAAGAGGAAGCACATAAAATCAAAGATGTCAGATGGCTTGCCCAGGGCACTATTTATCCCGATGTCATCGAATCGGTGTCAGTAAACGGTCCTTCGGCGACCATTAAATCGCATCATAATGTAGGAGGCCTTCCTGACAGGATGAACCTTAAGGTCGTTGAACCTTTAAGGCTGCTGTTCAAAGATGAAGTCAGAAGAGTAGGAGAAGCACTCGGATTACCAGGAATGATCCTTAACAGACATCCTTTTCCGGGTCCGGGCCTTGCAATCCGGCTGCTGGGGAATATTACAAGGGAGAGACTTGAGATACTCAGGGAGACAGATGAGATATTTATAGAGGGACTCAGAAAAAGAGGACTGTATGATTCCGTCTGGCAGGCCGGGGCAATTCTATTACCTGTTCAATCGGTGGGAGTGATGGGCGATGAACGGACATATGAATATACAGTTGTGCTGAGAGCTGTTAATTCAACAGACGGGATGACAGCAGACTGGTCACATCTGCCTCACGAATTTCTCGCTTATGTGTCAAACGAGATCATTAACAGGGTAAGGGGAATAAACAGGGTTGTGTACGACATAAGTTCAAAACCTCCGGCAACAATCGAATGGGAGTAGAGACGTCCCATAAGGACTAGCCTGCAATTGTCCGGCATAGAAATTGTATCAGACAGAATAAATTATCCGTATGAAGATCAGAAACATATTTTCCGTTGCAATTACCGCAATTGCGTTTATGACAGCAACGGTTTCATCAGGACAGGTAATAAATGAGGAGACCTTTAAGGTAGGAAGAACATTAAGTCTTATTGACGCATTTTACGTCGATTCAGTCAACATAAGTAAACTGGCTGAGGAAGCCATCATTTCAACACTTAAAAGCCTTGATCCTCATTCAACTTATGTGTCGGCAAAGGATGTGAGAGAGATGAATGAACCTCTTCTGGGTAATTTTGAAGGTATAGGCATACAGTTCAATATCCTCTACGATACCCTTATTGTAATTGAACCAGTAGGAGGAGGTCCGTCGGAAAAAGTCGGACTGAAAGCAGGCGACAGGATCATTTATATCGACGGTGAAAAGGTGGCCAACATAGGCTTGTCAACTTCCGGAGTGTATACCAGGCTGAGGGGAGCAAAGGGTACGGTCGTGAATTTGAAGATCTTCCGAAGGGGAGAAAAAGAACTTCTTGATTATACCATCATCCGTGACAAAATTCCCATTCTCAGTCTTGATGCAGCATACATGCTGAATGAAGAAACAGGCTATGTGAAGTTTAATAAGTTTGCCGCAACCACAGAGGATGAGTTTGTGGAAGCAGTGGAGAAGCTCCGGAAACAAAAGATGAAAAACATCATCATCGACCTGCGTAATAACGGTGGAGGATATATGCTGGCTTCCACCGAAATGGCCAATCATTTTTTCGCCGAAGAGAGACTGCTGGTATACATCATAGGACGTAAAACCCCGCGGCAGGATTACAGGTCGGCAGGCAGGGGTGACCTAGCAGATACAAAACTGGTAGTGCTCACAGATGAGAATTCAGCCTCTGCAAGCGAAATCCTGGCCGGAGCAGTTCAGGACTGGGACAGGGGTGTAGTGATTGGAAGGAGGACTTTTGGCAAAGGTCTGGTTCAGAATGGCTATTATCTCACCGACGGTTCGATGATACGGCTTACCGTGGCACGGTATTATACACCTACCGGACGTTCAATACAGAGTTCCTATAAGGATGGTTATGAAAACTATATGAAAAGTTTTGCTGAACGGTATTCAAATGGCGAGATATTTTCTGCCGACAGTATTCACCTGCCCGACACACTGAAATTCAAAACACTTGTCAATAAGCGTACGGTATACGGAGGCGGTGGCATTATGCCTGATGTATTTGTAGCGCAGGACACTTCTTTCGTGTCGGATTATTACATATCGTTGCTGAGGAAGGACATTTTCAGATCTTTTACCCTGGAATATTCCGACAAAAACCGGGAAAAAATAAAGTCGGACTACAAGGACTTCAACGATTTCAGAAAACGTTTTTCCTTCACCCAGGCTGAACTGAGAAGTTTTATAAGCAAGGGTGAAGAAGCAGGTGTGAAATTCAATGAAGAGGAATACCGGCATTCGGAAGAACAGATACTTCTGATACTCAAGGCCCTGGTTGCAGGAAACCTGTGGCAGGTGAATGAATATTACATGATCTTCAATGAAAAGGATGAAGTCATTGACCGCGCTCTAAAAGTGATCGGCGACGAAGCCCTGTACCGGAAGATACTGGGTTCAGCCAGTTAAAAAATAGCTGTTTATTACTCAGACTTAAAGGCTGTGTAATAAAATTCATATTTATAATCCACATTCTCAACCTCTTCTGTTTCGGTATACGACCAGGTGAGAGTATTGCCGTCGATCGAAACATTCATCTCCATGTCATCACCCATGGTAAGAATATTGCCGGAGAGTGACCACGAGAACATACCAAGAACTTCTCCGTTCTCGTATGATATGCCTGTTCCTCCTTCGGCGAACTGCAGGGCCATCTCGTCGGCTTCAAGAAAATAGGTGATCTCTGTTTTCTTAATATCATTTTCGTAATTCACTATCCTGACCGACTGTACTTCCCACATCCCGATGATCAGTTCATTCAGGGGTTTCTCTTTTTCACATGATGAGAAGATTAAAGTAAGTGTCAGTGCAAGAAAGACTGTATAAATTTTTTTCATTATCATCTGATATTAACATTAAGGTTGTAAAGAAACAATAAATTTTGTGATCTTGTTCAATAATGACATGATATCCAAAACAGATATTGTCGTAAAAGACTACATTTGAATGCTTAATAAGTAATACAGGATAAGTTCGTATATGAAGCTTACGGTAAAGACCCTGTTTGGTCTTGAAGCAGTTCTGGCAAGAGAGCTCACTGCACTGGGTGCAGCAGGAGTGAGATCGCATAACCGTGCTGTTATCTGTAGCGGCGACAGAGAGTTGCTTTACCGTGTAAACTATTGTTCAAGGCTTGCATTATCGGTGCTTGTGAATGTCGACAGTTTCAGGATACGCTCGGGAGATGACCTTTATTCAAGGGCCAGAAGGACTGACTGGTCGAAGTTCATGGATCCGGCTTCCACCTTTTCGGTTGTCCCTGTTGTCAACTCCCGGTTATTTGCACATACGGGCTACCCGGCGCTGGTCGTGAAAGATGCGGTTGCCGATCATTTCAGGGAGAAATATGGAAGAAGGCCTTCGGTGAATGCATCAGATCCCGACCTGATGATCAACCTTCATATCAGTAATGATATTGTGGATCTCTCCCTCGATTCTTCAGTGGTACCGCTGTTTAAACGTGGTTACCGGACAGAACAGGGAATAGCCCCGCTTAATGAAGTACTTGCTGCAGGCATACTAAGTCTTTCGGGATGGAAGCCCGACAGTCCGCTCCATGACCCTATGTGTGGGTCGGGGACACTGCCTGTGGAGGCAGCCCTGATGGCCTGTAACATTCCTCCGGGGAAGTTTCGCAAGCACTTCGGGTTCAGCAGATGGACGGATTATGACGAACAACTCTTCAAACGCGTCAGGGAGATTAATGATAGCAAAATATGCCGCTTGCCGGTTCCGGTAACTGGTGCTGACATCTCGGACCAGTCTGTTGCCCAGGCACTGGTAAACATCAACAATGCCGGACTTGAAGGTATGGTAAAGGTTGAAAGACAGGATTTTATGGAAAGCCGTGGAAATGAGGAAAACGGATTTCTTATTTTCAATCCGCCATATGGTGAGCGTATTAAACCTGAGGAAACGGAATTGTTTTACAAATCGGCAGGAAATACCCTGAAGCATAATTATCATGGTTACAGGGCCTGGATGATAACTGCAGGCAAACAGCTTCTGAAGCATGTGGGCCTCAGGCCCCATACCCGTCTGACACTCTTCAACGGTTCCATTGAGTGCATACTGGCAGGTTATGATCTGTATGAAGGCAGCAGGAAGCATAAAGTCGCTGACGGGAACTGAAAAAAAGACAATTAACCCTCTAAAAGGCTCATTTTATCAAAAAAAGACTCTATTTTTACGGAACACATAATGGCAATATTAAAATTTTGTAACTTCATATTTTTATTATATTTGTTTTCGGAAACTCCGAGACCTTATTCAAACTGAAGCTTAAATGAGCTTTGATATAGAGAATTATTTTAAGGACCAGGGCAAGAACAACGTTATACTTTTTTATAAGGGGAATGTTGATTCTGATGTTATCAACCATGTTCTTGATACAGTGGAAGATAAACTGGTTCAGGGAAATGAGCAGTCAAGGCTCAGGAAAAAGGTCTATAACGTACTGGTAGAGAGCCTCCAGAACCTTTATCATCATGTCGACAAGGTGCCGCCCGATTTTGACGATCAGACCTCGGAGAAGTTTGGAATGCTGACGGTACAGAAGGTCGACATGGGATATAAGATAATCACAGGCAACTTTGTTCATGCAGAGAATGTGGGAAAACTGGAGGAGAAGATCAAAAGGATAAACAGGTCCAGTCACGAGGAAATAAAGGAATTATACAAGTTTATTCTCAATCACCAGCGTATCTCCGCCAAAGGTGGAGGAGGCCTGGGCCTTGTGGATATAGCACGTAAAACAGGAAACAAGCTTGAATACACGTTCAGGGAATATAATGATGAATATTCATTTTTCTGCCTGAATATACTTGTAGACGACAGAGACCATGTCTGATAAGAAAAGGATAAACTAAAAAATTCTATAAAATGGAACCGATCATCATCGAAGGAACACCTAAAACACCGACAGTAAAATTTGACGCTTCCGCAGGTATCTTTGAGATAAAAGGACGTTCGATACCTGAAAACTCAGTCGAGTTCTACAAGCCACTTGTCGACTGGCTCGACGGCTACAAGGAAGCTCCTCTTGAAAAAACCGTCGTCAATATAAAACTGGAATACTTCAATACCAGTTCTTCCAAATGCATACTCGATGTTTTCAAGAAACTCGAAGCCATTCATAAGGCTAAAAATGAAGTGGAAGTAAACTGGTACTACGAGGAAGATGATGAAGATATGCTTGAGGCGGGAGAGGATTATGAGTCAATAATAAGGGTACCGTTCAAGATGATAGAGATTGTTGAATAGACATCACGGTCGCTTCGTGGTCTGATCGGTGATTCCGTAAAATAAAAGAGGGGCTTAAGGCCCCTTCTTCTTTTTAGTCATTAGCTGTTACCTTTTTGCCGAAAATATTTCCGCCGGCCTCCAGTGCTTTTTTAAGAAGCCTGAAATAGAGTGCTGTATATAGCAGTATTGTTATGAACCACAAGACTATGATGTTGACTATGAAGGTGTCGACAGGTCTGCCGAAAAGGTTTTTTACAGGTGCGTAGAAATGTGCCTTGATAAAGAAATTGTCAGGATCCCTGTAAATGGGATCAAGCTTCTGAAAAAATTCATCACGGAATCTGATAGCTTTGTCGATCTCGTTTTCGTAGGTTACAAATTCTTCCAGCGACTCATTGGTGTAATCGAACTTCAGCTTCAGAAATCCGTCAGGATCCTGCGACCTCATCTTCTCCATTAATATCTCTTTCCTGTCGCGGGCATTGTTGGAGTAAACAATATAATATCTCTTGATGAGGTCGATATAGTTCTGCAGTGCCGATACAACCTGTGATGTTATCTTTTCAGGTGTCAGCAGTTCTGTATATTCGAATTTAATATCAGGTGTGTTTACGATCTGCTTCTGTATCTCGTTCGACACCAGTTTCAGCCTGGAATTAAAATCTTCACTTCTCCTGTTGTGGTTCAGGTCGTTGGCCATATAGTCTATATTTCCCTTCAGTTCCGATACCCAGTAATCTTTCTGGAACCTGGCTTTGCTCATGGCTTTGTCGTATGGATAGAAATTCCTCTGGTATCTGTTGTCCTTGAACTGCTTTACCGCAAGAGCTTCGTAGCCCCACCGTGCCGTTATCGTTTCCCCGTAGAAAGGTATCGATACCGGGTTTGTAAGGGGTATACTGGGATTCAGTTTTTCGTATGAAACCATTATCCCGCTCAGTATTATCTGTGGAATTACAAGGAAGGGTATCAGGATATAGATAGTTACAACTGCTTTGAAGCTGTCGGAGATAAGGAGTCCCATCATATTTGCTCCGGCCCAGCATGAGAACAACACGATCCAGTATTCGAACCACATTCCTTTGATCCCTGTTATGGAATTTCCCAGCAGCACGAAGGTGAAGGCCTGTATGGCTGAAATACCAAGCTGAACTGCCACTTTTGACATCAGGTAGCTGTTCCAGCTGAGGTTCAGGAAGGCTTCCCGCCGGAGTATCTTTCTGTCTTTGATTATTTCTTCCGCACTGACCGTCAGCCCCATGAATATTGCAATAATGACCGACATAAAAATGTAAACCGGAAGATTACTGTTCTCATACAGTGTATATTTCGGGTTGGCCACACTTTCGTCGAAATAGCGTATCAGGAAGGAAAGAGCAACAGCCAGCACCGGAGCTTCCAGCAGTGTGATGAGCATATATTGCAGATCGGCTACCTTTGAGAGGATATCGCGTTTGATGAATGTCACCGTCTGCTTCAGCTTGTTTGGCGTTTTAAAGTTTATCTCCGGAAGCGGGCCTCCCGGTTCAACAGGTACTTCTTTTTTCCCGGCTATGGAAGCCTTATATAAAGCGCTCCAGTCTGCCGGGGATATTCTCCTCTTGTCGGTAGGCTTACCGCTTTCATTTACCACCCTGGTCTCAACGATGTTGAAGACCTGTTCGGGGTTGACGTTACCGCATACATAACACTCTCCCTCATTGTATGAAGCCTGTTCTATCTTTCTTTTGAAATATGTTATCGATTCAACAGGCTTGTCATTATATATAAGGTATCCCCCGGTGTCGAGGATAAGAAGCCTGTCGAACATCTTAAAGATTTCTGATGAGGGCTGATGGATGACGATGAACAGCAGTTTTCCCTTGTGCGTAAGTTCCTTGAGCAGGACAAGGATGTTTTCAGAGTCGCGTGAAGAGAGGCCGGACGTTGGTTCATCGAGGAACATAATCGATGGTTCTCTTATTAGCTCCAGCGAGATGTTCAGTCTTTTTCTTTGTCCTCCGCTTATCTTCTTGTTGAGGGGAGAGCCCACCTTCATATTGCGTATCTCCAGAAGACCAAGGCTTTTCAGTGTGGAGTCGACTTTTTCCACGATAACTTCATCCTTGAGGTTTCCGAAACAAAGCTTCGCATTGTAGTACAGATTCTCAAACACTGTAAGTTCTTCAATGAGAAGGTCGTCCTGCGATACGTATCCGATAAGACCCTTGATTTCCTCTTTATCTCTGTGGATGTTCCTCCCGTTGATGAGTACCTCCCCGTCGCAGGGCGAATTCACTCCGTTGAGAACACTCAGAAGAGTTGATTTACCGGCGCCGCTTGCTCCCATGATCCCTACCATCCTGCCGGATTCTTCCCTGAAGCTCATGTGGTGAATGCCCACCTTGCCGCTTCTGAACCTGTATTCTATATTATTAACCTCATATACGACACGCGATTCCATGAAGACTTCCTTCATGAACTGATCGGTGACGTCGATGTAGTATATAGGTTTGATGTTGTATCCTTTTATTGAAGCTCCCTGACCGAAGGGATAGACTTTATCTTCCTGAAGGAGCTGGCTGCTCATGGAAAGCTCTCCCATGCCCGTGTACCTTATGAAGTAAGCCTGCACGGAAGGGATGAAAAGAACCCAAATCTGTCCTTTCATCTGGTCCTTGAACAGATGTTTGGCATCTTTCAGGCTGAAGTCCTTCACTCCGTTAATTACAAGGATGTTCTGGTGGTCGGGACTTTTATCAGGTGCATTGAGAACGAACCTGCCTATGATATCGAATTCGCTGTCGGTAATATTGAGGCCATCGGCCAGAGCACTGATAAAACCGAACTCGAGCTGGCTTACTCCCTGATCGCCCGATTTGCAGAATTCAAGAGCCTGAATTACAACAACAATACGCTGTTCCTGGTCGAGCATACCCTGCTCGTTGATGTCCATGCAAAGTTTTCTTATCCTGACTGCTATTGCTCCTTCGCGGCGTTCAGCCCCTCTTTTTTCAAGTTTCTGTCTTGCATCCTCGAAAGCACTGTCGTAGGTTGACAGATACTTCTTGACCTGCTCCTGGTCGAGATGACGTTTAAGGAATGCTTCCACGACGCCTCTTCTTTCTGTATCATTGGCCTGAGGATTGGCTATGATGGCGAAAAGCTGCATCAAAGTCTCAAGGATCTTCTCGCTCATTTGTGGCTATTTAGATTTCGATCTGAAGGTATGAAAATAATTAATTGTTACCAATACTCAGGTCCGGCTAGTTTTTCCGGTCTGCCTGTTTGTTTTTCTTTTGCTTTTCCTCTCTACCGAATATCCGAACCTGCCTGTTATCTTTCCTGTCTCGCAATATCTTCCGTGAATATAGCTTATCAGTCCTGAGCCGGCCAGCTTAAATAATCCTGTTTTGTTGTCAAGATATTTCTTGTCGGCATGAACCGCGACCACATCTGAAATAAACATATGATGGGATCCGAGTTCCACAACGTCCTTAACAATACATTCTATGTTCACGGGCGACTCTGCTATCATGGGAGCTTTAACCATTGAGGCTGGCACAGCTGTGAGCCCCGTTTCCCTGAATTTGTCATAATCGCGCCCCGAACGCACTCCACACCAGTCAGTAGCCTCTGCAAGAGAAGTGTTTGTGAGATTTATCACATAACATCCGCTCTGCCTTATGATACCATAGGAATGTCTCTCAGGCCTCACCGAGATATAACACATCGCAGGCTCGGTACAGATAGTTCCGGTCCATGAAATGGTTATGATATTATATTGCGACGGTTCGGATCCGCAGCTTACCATAACCGCAGGAAGAGGATAGATCATCGTACCGGGCTTCCAGAGGAGCTTGTCCATACTTCTTTGTTTTATGGATAAATATAACTCAATTTAATTTGACACTTTGACACCTTAAAATGTTAAATTATGTCAAATAGTCCCGTTTTATGCGATGGCAGAGAATTTGATCACTGACTGAACTGAAAAATCTGATATAATAACATGAACTTCAATAACTTCACATTAAAGGCACAGGAGTCGGTACAGCAGGCATTCAATATAGCCTCGTCGAAAGGACAACAGGCGATTGAATGTGCCCATCTGCTCAGGGGAATTATGAATGAGGCTGAGAGCATCACCGGCTTCCTATTCGGAAAAACAGGTGTGGATACCTCCATGCTGGGACAGCAACTCGAAAAACTAATCGACCAGTACCCAAGGGTGTCGGGAGTTGAACCATATATCTCCTCAACATTGTCGGAAGCGGTGCGAAAAGCAGGAGACCATGCCTCTGCTATGAAGGATAAATTCATTACTCCCGAACATCTGCTAATGGGTATCCTCGACACCGGAGACAAGGTTGCACGGCTTCTCAGGGACAGGGGCATGACCATGAAGGAGCTTAAGGCAGCAGTCGGGGAACTGAGAAAAGGTGCAAGCGTAGACAGCCAGACTTCTGATGATACATTCAATGCCCTTAACAGATATGCCGTCAACCTTAATGAAAGAGCACGTTCAGGCAGGCTCGACCCGGTTATCGGTCGCGACGACGAAATAAGGAGGATACTGCAGATACTTGAAAGACGTACAAAAAATAATCCTTTGATGATAGGAGAACCCGGTGTGGGTAAGACCGCAATAGCGGAAGGGATAGCACACCGGATTGTAAGGGGAGATGTTCCGGAGGATCTCAAGTCAAAGATCATCTATTCACTCGACATGGGAGCACTTATTGCCGGGGCAAAATACAAGGGTGAGTTCGAGGAAAGACTCAAATCGGTGGTTAATGAAGTCACAGGTTCCGACGGTGAAATAGTGATGTTCATCGATGAGATACATACGCTGGTGGGAGCTGGTAAATCGGAAGGGGCAATGGATGCCGCAAATATCCTCAAGCCGGCTCTTGCACGTGGTGAACTCAGGGCAATAGGGGCTACGACACTTAATGAATATCAGAAGTACTTCGAGAAAGACAAGGCCCTCGAAAGACGTTTTCAGGTGGTTATGGTCGAAGAACCCGGGCGCGAAGACACAATTTCCATCCTGAGAGGTATACGTGAAAAGTATGAAGCTCATCATAAGGTTATTATCAGGGATGAGGCCATAGTAGCTGCGGTAGATCTTTCAACGAGATATATTACAGACAGATTCCTTCCCGACAAAGCCATCGACCTTATTGATGAAGCTGCAGCCAGGTTAAGGCTGGAAATGAATTCCGTCCCGGAGGAAATAGACGAAGCGGAGAGATCTATCACCAGACTTGAGATCGAAAAGGAAGCTGTCCGGCGTGACGGCGACAAAGTTAAAGAAGAGGCTATCGCCCGTGAACTCGCGGAAATGATGGCCCGACGTAATGAACTTAAGGCTTCCTGGTCATCTGAAAAAGATGTGATAGAGAAGCTTCAGGAAAGGAAAGAAGATATGGACAGACTTCGTTTCGAGGCAGAACAGGCTGAGAGAATGGGAGATTACGGCAAAGTTGCGGAGATTAGATACGGGAGGATCACAGAGCTCGAAAAGGAGATGGCAGAACTGAAGGAGCTGATCGACAGCAAAAAAAGTAAGGGCTCACTCATTCAGGAGGAAGTAAGGTCGGAAGACATAGCGGAGATAGTATCTAAATGGACGGGAATACCTGTCTCGCGGATGCTGGAAAGCGAAAAGGAGAAACTGCTCAGGCTCGAAGATGAGCTCCATAAGCGTGTTGTCGGACAGGATGAAGCAATTCAGGCGGTGTCGGACGCAGTCAGAAGATCGAGGGCCGGACTTCAGGATCAGAAAAGACCGGTCGGTTCATTCATCTTTATAGGAACCACGGGAGTAGGAAAAACAGAG
>JAFGXX010000206.1 GCA_016936435.1 Bacteroidales bacterium | reverse complement strand
TGCAGGCCACCTTCGCTGAAGCTACGGCGGCTAAAAGTTGCAGGGTGGAAGAAAGAAAGTGACTTTGAAGAATTACAGAGTGAAAAAGAAGGTATATATTGAGACTTATGGATGTCAGATGAATGTTGCTGACAGCGAGGTTGTTATGTCGGTGCTTAAGGATGAGGGCTTTTGTTACACGGGTGAACCCGGCAATGCCGACCTGATCCTTATCAACACATGTTCGATCCGTGAAAATGCCGAACAGAAGATATGGGCAAGGCTCAAAGCCCTGGCATATCTGAAAAAAAAGAACAAGACCCTGAAAATAGGGCTTATAGGATGTATGGCCGAGAGGCTCAGGGAGAAAGTCCTTGAAACGGAAAAGGTGGTAGACCTGGTCGTCGGTCCTGATGCTTACAGATCTCTTCCCGGACTGATCGCTGAAGCCGAATCGGGACATAAAGCCGTTAATGTCATCCTTTCGGCCGAAGAGACCTATGCTGACATAGCACCTGTACGGATGGACAAGAACGGGGTCAGCGCCTTTATATCAATAATGAGAGGCTGCAATAATATGTGTGCTTATTGCGTGGTGCCCTATGTGAGGGGTGCCGAGAGAAGCCGCGATCCGGAAACCATCGTAAACGAAGCCCGTGCACTGTTCAGGGCCGGATACAGGGAAGTAACGCTGCTGGGCCAGAATGTAAACTCTTTCAGATGGAAAAACGGCGAAAAAGAAATTCTATTCCCTGACCTCCTCGAAGCTGTTGCCCTTATCGACCCGAAACTGAGAGTAAGATTCTCAACATCACATCCCAAAGACATTTCCGACAGTCTGCTGATGACCATTGCGAAACATCAGAATATATGCAGGCATATACACCTTCCGGCACAGAGCGGAAGCACGAGGATACTTAAACTCATGAACCGGGGGTATACGAGGGAGTGGTATATGGACAGGATACGTGCAATAAAGGAAATGATCCCCGGTTGTTCAGTATCCACCGACAT
This sequence comes from Bacteroidales bacterium, assembly GCA_016936435.1. Lineage (GTDB taxonomy): Bacteria > Bacteroidota > Bacteroidia > Bacteroidales > VadinHA17 > LD21. The sequence continues at coordinate 4,995 of JAFGXX010000206.1, read as the reverse complement.
GATAGCAGGATTCTGTACCGAGACAGAAGATGATCATCTTGAGTCACTTTCACTTATGGAGTGGGCAGGATACGATTTTGCCTATATGTTCAGGTACAGTGAAAGACCCGGTACATCAGCAGCCCGCAGACTTAAAGATGATGTTCCTGAAGAAGTAAAGCTGAGAAGACTCAATGAGATTATCGCCATGCAGAACAGGCTGTCGGCAGCATCGAAGAAACAGGACATCGGGAAAACTGTTGAAGTTCTCATCGAAGGAAGTTCCAAAAGATCCGCTGATCATCTTTCGGGGCGCACATCCCAGAACAAGGTCGTTGTTTTTCCCAGGGGCATCAACAAGCCTGGTGAATACGTAAGCGTTTTCATCGAAAAAGCGACTTCTGCCACCCTTACGGGAAGACTGGCAGAATAAAGCAGCATCAGCTTCTGTCCTGGTTCTTTATTCCTATCATCAGCTCGTCGAGCTGTTTTCCGGAAATTGGAGCCGGGGTGTCAAGCATCACATCACGGCCTGAGTTATTCTTGGGAAAGGCAATGAAGTCGCGGATCGAATCCTGGCCTCCAAGCAGGGCCACCCACCTGTCGAAACCGAAGGCAATGCCCCCGTGCGGCGGTGCTCCGTATTTAAAAGCATTAAGCAGGAATCCGAACTGTGCCTCGGCCTCTTCGTCGGTAAATCCAAGTATTCTGAACATAAGTTTCTGTACTTCGGGATCGAATATCCTTACAGAGCCGCCACCGATCTCTACGCCGTTGATAACCAGGTCGTAGGCATTAGCCCTCACGCTGCCGGGGTCACTCTCCATAAGCTTCAGATCGCCGGGTTTTGGTGATGTGAAAGGATGATGCATTGCAAAGAACCTTTTCTCCTCTTCATCCCATTCGAGCAGTGGAAAGTCAACGACCCACAGGGGCACGAAAACATCTTTCTTCCTCAGTCCAAGCCTGTTCCCCATTTCGAGCCTCAGATCCGAGAGGGCCTGAAGTGTCTTCGTTTTGTCTCCTGCCAGTATCAGCACCAGGTCGCCGGGCTTTGCCTCAGATATTTTTACCCAGGCTGCCAGGTCTTCGGGAGAATAGAACTTATCAGCCGACGATTTAAGAGAGCCGTCAGCGCCGTATTTAAGATACACCAGTCCTTTTGCCCCTGTCTGCGGCCTTTTGACAAACTCTGTAAGCTCATCGAGCTGTTTCCTCGAATATTCCGAACAGCCCTCTGCACATATTCCTCCTGCAAACTCAGCAGAGTCAAACACCTGGAATCCCTTTCCCTTTACTATGGATGTAAGGTCCTTGATTTTCATCCCAAAGCGTAAATCGGGCTTGTCGGTGCCATAATTTTCCATTGCCTCCGCCCAGGGCATTTTGGGAAGGGGTTCATCGAGAACCACACCTCTTATCTGCTTCAGAAGATGTTTCGTCAATCCTTCAAATACATCAAGGATGTCGTCGCGTTCCACAAACGACATTTCGCAGTCGATCTGTGTAAATTCCGGCTGCCGGTCCGCTCTCAGGTCCTCGTCGCGGAAACATTTCACAAGCTGAAAGTACCTGTCAAATCCGGCTACCATGAGCAACTGTTTAAGGGTCTGTGGCGACTGCGGAAGAGCGTAAAAGGTACCTGGTTGCATACGGCTCGGCACGACAAAGTCGCGTGCTCCTTCGGGCGTCGACTTGATGAGAGTAGGAGTTTCAACTTCAATGAAGCCTGCTCCGTCCATATATTTCCTGACTTCCTGTGCAACCCTGTGACGCAATATCAGATTGTTTTTCACGGGGTTTCTGCGAAGGTCGAGATAACGGTACTTCATTCTCAGTTCTTCTCCTCCGTCCGATTCATCTTCAATGGTGAAGGGCGGAAGTTCGCTCCTGTTCAGTACCGTCAGTTCTTTCACTTCAATCTCTATATCTCCGGTTGGCATCCTGGGATTTTTATTGCTCCTTTCACGCACTTCCCCCTCAGCCTGGATTACAAATTCACGTCCCAGCCTGCGGGCCTTTGTGCAGAGGTCAGCATCGGAATCCATATTGAATACCAGTTGTGTTATACCATAACGGTCACGCAGGTCGACGAAAGTCATACCACCCAGATCCCTTGATTTTTGCACCCAGCCACAAAGCCTGACTTCTTTCCCGGCATCCTTCAGAGTAAGCTCTCCGCATGTATTTGTTCTGAACATGGTTTTTAATTTTGTCCAGCAAAAATAAGAAAATTTGATCATGAGGGATAATCCTCTGACAGACGGCTATCTGAGTTTACCCTGGGTTGGTTCATTCGATGTTCCGTAATATGTTTAATATCATTGTAAATGCTGTCGCGAACTAAGTGAGAATTACCCGGAAACTGTTTTTTTTGCTAATTTTAAGTCATTGATTTTATAAACATGACCCGGAGACAGGATGAAAAATATATGCTGGCAGCTCTTGATGAGGCCCGTAAGGCTTTCGACCGTCAGGAGGTGCCCGTAGGCGCTGTGGTAGTATGTAATGATACGATTATTGCACGGGCACACAATTTAACCGAGACTCTTAATGATCCAACGGCACATGCCGAGATGCAGGCAATTACGGCAGCGGCAAACTGGCTCGGAGGCAAATATCTTACAGGTTGTACCCTGTATGTTACCCTCGAGCCATGTGCCATGTGTGCCGGAGCGCTCGGATGGAGCCAGGTGTCAGGACTGGTTTACGGTGCTTCCGACGTAAAGAAAGGCTATACCCTCATCAGCGGAAAGCTTCTTCACCCGAAAACAGTTGTTGACAGAGGAGTACTGCAGGAAGAATGCAGCGAGCTGTTGAAGGAATTCTTCAGGGGAAAAAGATAATTAGTTATACCTTTACACATCAGGCAGCAATATTCTGAACCATTATATTAAATTTATCCGGAAACCATGACTTTTGATAACAGCAAAACAATAATAAGCCTGAGGATAAGACTGTTCGTTGTGACGGTACTGCTTCTGGCCTGGCTTGCGGTTGTATATGTAGCCCGGCTGATAGAATTTCCTGTTTTTGGGATCAGCGACACCATTGCGACTATAGTGCTTGTGGCGATTTATCTTCTCATTGCCCTTTGGCCTATGTTCCGGAATTTCCAGTATGTCTTTTTTTCAGATGATGATGAATATATAGTGTTGCGCTACTTCTTTGCAGGACTTACAGGCGGGAAAAAAAATTCAATTACGATCGAGAAGAGGGCATTTGCCGGGTATAAGTATGTGTCGAAGTATTCGGGATTCGTTAAGTCGCTGATATTATATCAGAAAACAGGTCAGGGTATAGCCAAATACCCGCCTGTCTATATATCTGCTCTCTCCCGTGAACAGTGCAACATGCTGTTGCAGCTTCTTAACAGCTACACTCCGAAAGACTAAAAAAACTTTATGAGTATCAGGAACATGAGTTAAATCATTTTTAATGAATATTATAGAGTTGATCTTTGGGTCAAACAACTGGCAGATTGTCGACTGGCAGTCATTTGGCAACTGCCAACTGCCAACTTTCAAAAACTGAAAGAAGACTTTAACAATTCAAGTAATAACTTTTAAATATATTCAGACATGAACGTGGATAAAATTATGAACAACCTCGAGAAGAAGCATCCCGGCGAGGTTGAATATTTGCAGGCAGTAAGGGAGGTTCTTGAGTCGATCGAAGAGGTATACAACGAAAATCCTCAGTTTGATTCAGCCAATATCATTGAAAGGATAATAGAGCCCGACAGGATCTTCACCTTCAAGGTGCCATGGGTGGATGATGAAGGCAACGTGAAAGTCAACATAGGCTACAGGGTGCAGTTCAACAATGCCATCGGACCCTACAAGGGAGGTCTCCGTTTCCACCCCAGTGTTACCCTCTCAATACTTAAATTCCTCGGTTTTGAACAGATCTTCAAAAATGCACTTACCACCCTTCCTATGGGAGGTGCCAAGGGAGGATCCGATTTCGACCCGAAAGGGAAATCGAATGCCGAGATCATGAGGTTCTGTCAGTCGTTCATGCTTGAATTGTGGAAATTCATAGGACCCGAAACCGATGTACCTGCCGGCGACATAGGCGTTGGAGGAAGGGAGATAGGTTTTCTTTACGGAATGTATAAGAAACTAAAGGGAGATCATACAGGAGTGCTTACAGGCAAGGGCAGTAACTGGGGAGGATCTCTTATCAGACCTGAAGCCACTGGTTTCGGCGGCATTTACTTCGTCCAGGAGATGCTCGCCATGAAGAAAGATACCTTAGCCGGGAAGACCGTCTCAATATCAGGATTCGGCAATGTTGCCTGGGGCGCTGCCCTCAAGGCTACCGAACTCGGAGCAAAAGTTGTTACAATCTCCGGCCCTGATGGTTATGTGTATGACAAAGACGGTATTTCAGGCAAAAAGATCGATTATATGCTCGACCTGCGTGCTTCGAACGAAGATATCGTAAAACCGTATTCCTATACATTCGAAGGCGTTGAGTTTCACGAGGGCAAACGTCCGTGGGAGGTCAAGGTTGACATAGCCCTTCCCTGCGCCACACAGAACGAGCTGAACGGCGAAGATGCAAGGATGCTTATAAATAACGGAGTTATGCTTGTGGGTGAGATATCGAATATGGGATGCACTCCCGAAGCTGTTGAAGAATTCCATAAAAACAAAATACTCTTTGCCCCGGGCAAGGCCGTCAATGCCGGAGGCGTTGCAACATCAGGTCTCGAAATGACACAGAACTCCATGAAAATGAGATGGAACGCCAAAGAGGTCGATATGCGCCTTCACGAGATCATGCGTAATATCCACGACCAGTGTGTTAAACACGGAAAAAGGGATGACGGCTATATCGATTATGTTAAAGGAGCTAACATCGCAGGCTTCCTCAAGGTAGCAAATTCGATGCTGGATATGGGGGTGGTGTGACCCCCGTCCCGAATACTCGGGACTGCCCCCTGAAGGGGGCTTAAAACCAAAATAATAATTTAATTTGTTAGAAAATCTGCCCCCCTTTAGGGGGGTT
>JAFGXX010000205.1 GCA_016936435.1 Bacteroidales bacterium | reverse complement strand
CCTTCCGAAATCCACCTTCTTTCTAACCCACCCCTACCCCTCCCAGGAGGGGAACCTAAGCCTTACCACCTTCCGAAATCCGCCTTCAAATAACCTTCACTTCCTGAACACCCTCCTGAAGATATCCCTGAGTTTCTTTTCAGACCTTACCCGGGTAGTGTCGAAAACTATTTCTGGTTTTTTAAAAATATCGATCAGTTTATCGACGAAACGGTCTTCGCGGTAATCAGGACAATCAAGAGCATATTGCAGGTCAGGAGGAAGTGATGGAAAGGGAATGGAGACGAGTTCCTTCAGAGCAGGATCGGCGCTGGCTTTCTTAAGTGTCAGGGCAACCAGGGGCAGGGACAGTGCGCTTCCCGTTCCAAAAGACCCGTCGTCAAAATGTATTGCAGGTGATGAAGCTCCGGCCCTTGCCACAATTGTAACAGCAGGGTTGAAAGCTGCGAACCATGCATCGGCATAGTTCTGCGTTGTACCTGTCTTTCCTGCCAGGGGAATATCAACCCCGAAGCGGCTCCTCACAGCGATGCCGGTTCCTTCATTGACAGCCTTCTGCAGCATAGCACCCAGAACCAAAGCTGACCGCTCTGAAAGAATACGTTCGTCGAACTCAGTATCCTGCCGCCTGTAAAGCAACTCTCCTGATGCTGACCTGACCGTAAGTATCGACCAGGGATCAACTTTATAGCCTCCGTTGGCAAAAGCACAATAAGCTACTGCGGTCTCCATGATGCTGGCTTCTGCCGTGCCCAGTGGAAGAGCAGGTGTGTTAGCAAGAGGAAATGAAAATCCCAGTGCCTTCCACAGGGAATCGACACAGCCAAATCCCGTCCTGATAAACAGGTTGAATGAAGGCACATTCATCGACTTTGCCAGTGATGCTGACAGAGACCAGCTGCCTCCGAAAGTGCCGTCAAAATTATCGGGGCTCCATTCCTCATAACCCGAAACCACAACTGAATCGTTATCGAGATAGTCGCATGGTTCACTTCCATTTTCGAGAGCTGCAGCATAAAGCACCGGTTTGAATACTGATCCCGTCTGACGTCTCGCAAGGACCTGGTCATAAGGCTGTGTGACGTAGTCGATCCCTCCCACCCATGCCATGATGCCTCCGGTGCGCGGGTCAAGAGCCAGCATACCTGCATGAAGGAGAGTGAGGGCATGTCTGATACTGTCTCTTACGGATATGGAGTCGGAATATGATCCCTGCCATCTGAAAAGTGTCTGAACACGCCTTTTATCGGCCCGTGACGACATCCGCCGCTCTCCGATGATCTGTTCTGTGATATCCTCCAGCCTCCTGCTGCCGGAAGTAGTTTTATACTGTTCCGAAAGCCCGGATTGCATTTCCGGAAGATGTTCCCTGAATGCCTCGACAGAAGCGGACTGCAGCGCCATGTTCAGGGTAGTCTCGATAACGAGCCCGTCGGTTTCAGCATTCCATAGCTTTCCTGTCTCCTCCTCCAACTCCCCGAGTATCTTTTTCAGTTCGTTCCTGACCCTGACCATGAAGTATCCGGCTATCCCTTCCGAAGCAGGATTCCTGTAATCGATAGCCAGGGGAAGGCTCCTCAGAGAGTCTGCAGCAAGGGCATCGATGAAATGATACTTTTCCATCTGGCCGAGCACAACATTCCTCCTTTTTTCCGCATTTCCAGGGTTCCTCGCAGGGTTATAAAATGAAGGCGCCTTAAGCAGGCCTGTAAGCACTGCCGACTCTTCGATCTTCAGATCCTCAACCCTCTTGTTGAAATAGCGTAATGAAGCTGCTTCAATTCCGAAAACATCCTCACCAAAAGGCACTGTGTTCAGGTATAGTGTAAGGATCTCATCTTTGGAATAAGTATTCTCAATCCGTCGTGCCAGGATCATCTCCCTCGATTTGTTCCTGACGATGGAGAACATACCTGTATTTTGCCTCCCATACATATTCTTAGCAAGCTGCTGTGTAATGGTGCTCCCTCCTCCCGACCGGCGGTTACCTCCAATAATAGTTTTGAAAAGTACCCTGGCAAGGCTCCTTGAATCGACACCATGATGTTCATAAAACCTCACATCTTCAGTTGCTATAAGGGCATTAACAAGATGACCGGGTAACTGGCTGTATGTAACATTAGTACGGTTCTGAAAATATATTTTCCCAACCAGCTGCCCGTCGGAAGAGAGTACCTCTGAGGCAGTGGCGTTCTTATAACCGAGAAGTTCCTCTTCTCCGGGAAGCGACCCCACGCCAGATTCACACGATGACAGAAGCAACAGGATAGACAATGCGATCAACGACGGAATGGTCCCGTAATTAATATTTTGACTGTTCCTCATTCTTCTGACAGGCTTCAGGTTCTTAAACGGGAAAAAATAATTTATGGTATAATGCTTGTTAAGAGAATAAATGACATATTTACACAATTGCAACCGGAATAATATGGCTATGAAAATATCCCGGCTGATCCAACCAGCATTTCTGATGATGACAATTACAGTGTGCCATTTTTGTACAACCTCATGTTCGAGAACGGTTTACCCTGAATCATCTTTCCCAAATATAGAGAATTCAGGGGAAAGGAAGAAGCTGGAGACTTTTATTGATCAGGGAGTTGAAAAGGGGCTTGATACACGCAGCGCCACACCCGACAGGATCATCGCCACTGCCCGGAAATATCTGGGTGTTCCTCATTGTATGGGAGGGACGACATCAAAATGCATGGATTGCTCTGGTTTGCTGGTGGCAGTATTCAGACAATATAATATAGTTCTCCCTCACAATTCAGAAGAACAGGCCCGCTATGGAAAGATCATTAAAAATCCTGCAAATCTTAAAAAGGGCGATCTCGTCTTCTTCATCAGATCATATCAAACAAAGAAATTCATTACTCACGCAGGCATCTGCACCGGCAATAACCATTTCATCCATGCCTCAACATCGAAGGGAGTGACCATCACTTCACTCAGCGATCCCTGGTGGAATGAGAAGTTTATTTTCGGAACCAGGATATTCTGAATATTACCATGCGATCAGGAAAGCTCATCAATCAGGGTTATGATGAGATCGTGACAAATGACAAACCTGTCCGGTAATATTAGTCTTTACAGAAAAAATAAAATTCTTCCGGGGAAAAATCTTAACTTTTAAAATATAAAATGACTATCGGGAATCAATAAAAAAAAGTTAATATTAAAATGTTTCTATTATTATAATGCTAATAATCAATTACTTCCATTTTGCTCTAAATGACCCCCTTTCCCGTTT
>JAFGXX010000204.1 GCA_016936435.1 Bacteroidales bacterium | reverse complement strand
GTGAGTAGTGAGTGGTGAGGGTTAAAAGTATAAAGGAAAACTATTGAAAATCATGTATATAAAAGAGATCCTTCAATATCTGTTATGGCCGGTGCTGATAGCGCTGACATGGTTTGCAGTTATATTTGCCCTGAAGGTGTATGAAAAGAGATTTCCCGGGAAAGAGGAATCCGCCTAGCCTCTGTGCGGTCAGCTTTTCGCTCTGAAAAGGTGATCAGTTAATGAGATGAGGATATAGAAGGGGATTATCAGTACGGCAGCTGTAAGACCGAAAAGAGCTATAGCGGTGATAACCGCGATAATCAGTATATATCGTCCTTCATTACCCCTGAATTTAAGTGAGGAGGTTTTGAGCGACAGCAGTGGGATACGTGTTACCATCAGGATAGACAAGCCAAGGGTAAGAAGTATAAGTGCGGGTCGGGAATTGACGAACTGATCAATGAGTTTTGCGTCTGAATAATTCCATGTAAGTATTATAGATATCACTGCCAGGGCATTGGCAGGAGTGGGCAGTCCCCTGAATGATGTTGTCTGTGAAGTGTCGGTATTGAATATAGCCAGTCTGAGGGCAGCACATACCGGCATCAGTGAAACAATGAGCATCATGATAATACCCTGCATGTCGTTACCGTTTAAAGGAGCTTCGCCTGTTGCCGCTAAGGTGAGCAGCTTAAAGATGATAATGGCGGGGGCAACGCCAAAGCTTATTACATCGGCCAGTGAGTCGAGTTCCTTACCTGTTTCCGAATAAGCCTTCAGCAATCTCGCCGACAGACCATCGAAAAAATCGAAAATCATTGCTGCAAGGATAAGCCATGATGAAACAAGGAGCATGCCATCTGCTGCAAAGATAATGGCCAGAAAGCCTGACACCAGATTCAGGGATGTGATGATGTTCGGAATGTGTTTTTTCATTGAGGTTCTTTTCGGACGAAGGGTAAAATTAAATCAATTGTTTTTATTTAGTAGATTTGTGACTGTAAAAATTGTGAATGACAGATTTCGCAGGCATAAAGATAGCAATTGACTTTGACGGCACCATTGTGGAACATGAGTATCCTGATATCGGGCGGGAGAAACTTTTTGCATTCCGGACACTGAAGGAACTTGAAAAGAGGGGAGCGAGACTTATACTATGGACATTCAGGGCAGGGAAGGAGCTGGAGGAAGCGGTTGAATTCTGCCATCAGAACGGTATAGAATTCTATGCAGTGAACAGAAACTACCCCGAAGAGATCTTCGATGAATCTGTAAGCCGCAAAATAGATGCAGATATATATATTGATGACAAGAATATTGGTGGATTTCAGGGCTGGAGCTGGGTGTGGCAGACTCTCTTCCCCTTTGAAGCCGAGATGAAGGAAGCTGAAAAAAGGATCTTTTCGATCCGGAACAATATCCTTAAGCGTATATTTCTCCCGAAAAGCAGATCAGATGAAAAGAAAAAGCCTTAGCAGTCTCCCGTTTTATTGTTTTTTTATTGCAGTACTTCTGATATCATGTTCAGGCCGGTCGGGTAAGGTTACATTATCGGCAGGAGAGGAAAAGTCTGTTGCTGCGGAGCCTCCTGCTGAAAAATTGATAAGGATGATCTCACCGGAAGAAAATGCTGAAGCCAGACTCGGCGATGAAATTAAAGTCAGCCTCGAACCACTGAACGGGGATCTGAAACCTGATTCAATTGTATTCTCCTTTGATGGAGTCACTGTTACAAAGCCGGGACCAGATCAGTTGGTATACATTGTGCCCGGAGCAATGACCCTGAAAACCGGAAGGAAGCCTCTTAAAGCAACACCATTCAGGGATGGCAAAGCCGGAAGTGTGATCACACGTTTTATAATCGTTTATGCCGACAGGGTGCCTGAACGTTCAGGCTACAGGGTGGTTAATTCTTATCCGCATGACAGTAAGGCATTTACGCAAGGGTTGTTTTACGACAACGGTTTATTATACGAGGGGACAGGTCAGCAGACAGGGTCAACTTTAAGGGAGGTGGAACTGCATAGCGGAAAGGTGATCAGGATGCTGAACCTGAAATCGGATCTTTTTGGAGAGGGAATAACCCTTTACAAGGGACGGATATACCAGGTTACCTGGCAGTCGAAAGTTGGATTTGTATATGAGAAGGAGACATTCAGGCAGCTTAACAGGGTCTATTACCAGACGGAAGGATGGGGCCTTACAACAATAGATGACAGGATAGTTATGAGCGACGGCACCAATGTTCTGTATTTCATGGAACCTGAGACCTTTACTGTTGCATCCAGACTTGAGGTATACGACAATGAGAAAAAAGTTGATAACCTCAACGAACTTGAATACATAAACGGAGAGATATGGGCGAATATCTGGATGACCGACCTTATTGCCAGGATAGATCCCTCATCGGGAAAGGTAACAGGTTATATCGACCTGAAAGGGCTGCTGAGCGAAAAAGAAAGAGATGCCGGAACAGATGTTCTTAACGGTATTGCTTACGACAGGGCAGGCGGCAGAATATTTGTGACCGGGAAAAACTGGCCGAAGCTGTTCGAGATAGTCCTTACTGACTGATCCTTGTATTGTATATTACCTTTACACCTCCCGGTATGATGCCGAATTCTACCGGGGTGTGACCGAGTGATTCACCATCAGCTTCCGAATATAATGCCGTTTCACATGTTACTTTCATGTTGGTAGTCCGGTAACCGTCAATTTTGGGATGACTAAGTATGGATCCGTCGTAGAGGATCTTGAGGTTCTTGATCACTTCCAGCCTTCCCATTTCCCTTATTACCGTTATATCAAGAAGTCCGTCGTCGGGCAGTGCATGGGGTGTCTGTCGCATGCCTCCACCGCAGTATCTGCCATTGCCGACATTTATTGAAAAAGCCCTGCATGAGGTTGTTACACCGTCGATGCTTATGTTTACCACCGGCTTATGATACATAAGGAGACTTGATATGAGATTATAAAAATACATTGCCTGGTTACTTCTGCCTTTTTCTTTCTGCTTGTTAGTCTTTTTCACGACAGTTGCCTCGAAGCCGAGTCCGGCAATGTTGATGAAGTATCTTTTTTCCTGTCCTTTTCCGCTGAAATATGTGATGATACCGATGTCGTGCGACATTATCCTGTTTTCCCTGATCACTGTCACCGCGCCC
>JAFGXX010000203.1 GCA_016936435.1 Bacteroidales bacterium | reverse complement strand
CCACAATCACAAACACATATAAATATAATCTGCAATCATGTGTGGTTCCATCATACCATTAAAATCAAAATTATATTATGATGAAAATCAAAGTGATATTTTTCACCCTTATCATCATGGTCGCCTCACCGCTCTTCGGCCAGAATACAACCAGTTCTATATCCTTACTGAAAGTTAGCAGCAACAATCACTATCTGGTACGTGCCGACGGAACTCCGTTCTTCTACCTGGGCGACACGGCCTGGGAACTTTTTCACAGGCTCAACCGTGAAGAAGCTGTCAGATACCTTGAAGACAGGGCGGAAAAAGGTTTCACCGTGATACAGGCTGTCGCCCTCGCCGAACTTGCAGGTGACAGGGATCCGAATCCCTACGGACACCTGCCGCTCGAGAACCTCAACCCTGCAAAACCAGCTGTGAAGGAAGGACCTCAGAATGACTACTGGGATCATGTGGATTTCATTGTCGACAAGGCGAATGAACTGGGACTTTACATAGGATTTCTTCCTACCTGGGGAAGATACTGGCATGACGAAAAGCCGCTTTTCACTCCGCAGAACGCTGCCGTCTATGGCGAATGGATTGGGAAAAGGTATGGCGGGAAGGGAGTTATATGGATACTCGGTGGTGACAGAAGGGTCGAAACCGACACCCAAAGGGAAATAATTGAGGCTATGGCTCTTGGTTTGAGAAAAGGTGACGGCGGCAGGAACCTAATAACTTTTCACCCGAGAGGAGGTTCCGGGTCCTCGGAGTATTTCCATAATTCTGAATGGCTCGACTTCAACATGCGGCAGAACGGTCATCAGGCAGAATACTCGGGAAAATATTCCGACAAAGATGCCGTACCCCATGGGAATACACGAAGCGATTTCGACAGGAAACCGGCCAAGCCGGTCATAGACGGCGAGCCACTCTACGAGGATCATCCGCTGCGTTTCAGACCTAAAGATAACGGCCATTCCATTGCAGCCGACATACGCAGGTGTTTGTACTGGGATCTGTTTGACGGCGCTTTCGGGCATACCTATGGTCATCATTCGGTATGGCAGATGTGGTCGGATAAGAAGAATCCCGTTAACGGACCACTGATGCCATGGTATGAGGCTATAGAACAACCGGGAGCCGGACAGATGCAATACGGACGAAAGCTTATTGAATCGAGGCCCTTCCTATCAAGGATACCCGACAATGAAATACTTGTAAGCCACCGCGTGGCCACAGCCGTACCGGGAGCCGGTAAATACAGGTTTGCAGCCACCCGCGACACCGAAGGCAGCTATGCTATGGTATACGCCCCGGCAGGAAGAGCCTTCACCGTAAAAATGGATGTCATCAAAGGAGCAAAAATCAAAGCCTGGTGGTATAACCCCAGAAACGGTAATGCCACATCTGCAGGTAATTATGAAAACAGTGGAGAAAGGACATTTACACCTCCCGACCCGGGAGAAGCTCTCGACTGGATTCTTGTGCTCGACGATGCCTCAAAGAAATATCCGGCACCGGGATCAAAAACTCTTTACAAATAAACCGGGATTACTCCTGAATTACTTATATCAGGCAATTAAGGCAGAAACAAGCTATAGGCAACAAACTAATAACATCAAAAATGAACCGGATAAGATTATTTTCAGCTTTACTCCTGTTATTCTTTTTTTCAGTCAGGGCGAAGTCAGCTGACGTTGTCCCTTTATATTCAGTTTATGAACTGGAATTTAACGGAAACAACTACAAGGTAAGCGACAATCCCGTGAGGGATATTTTGCTTCAGACCACATGGATCAGTGAAGAAAGCAGCAGGACTCTTACTGTTTTTGGTTTTTATGATGGCGACGGGAAAGGTAAACCTTCCGGAAACATTTTCAGGGTAAGGTTCTGCCCGACGGAAACAGGTAAATGGACTCTCCTTAAGGTTCTGTCTAACGACAGGAAACTTGATGGCCAGCACGAGGGGCTGGAGCTGAATGTTACAGATTCGGAAAACCATGGTTTCTGGATGCCCGACCCGGCAAGCCCGGGAAGCAGGTGGTATAAAAGAAGCGACGGAACACATCAGTATATTACAGGAAATACGATGTATTCTTTCCTGTCGGAATATTTTAAGGGTAAGCCATCGGGAGGAAATATAAGGGACGATATAGCGAATAACAGCATCTGGTTTAAAAAAGTACGTATAGGTATCACCGGCGATCGTTATCCCAACCCTTCTTCGAAACCTTTTCTCGATGACAGGGGTAATCCGACCGACGACGGCAATTATTCACACCGTCCGAATACAGAGTGGTTTTACAATCGTCTCGATCTGGCTGTAAAAACAGGATTTGAAAAAGACCTTATCACCGACCTGATCCTCAACGGGCCCGACACAAAAGAGTCGAGGTCGGTGCTGGAAGCCGGCAACAACAATAACGATGCAAGCCCGATACTAAGGTACATTGCTGCTCGCTACGGCAGTTATCCGAACGTGTGGATATGTCTGTCGAATGAATTTGACATCAAGGAACCCTCATTCACTCCCGATCAGATTATCGCATTCGGAGAGAGCCTGCAAACTTTCCTCCCCTATCCCACTCCAGTAAGCGTTCACTCTGTAAGATTCTGGACAAGAGCCCTGAACAGCTCTTTTCCTTCATGGTTCGATCATGTAATATTCCAGTCGAAGCTTAAAAAATCAGATCAGAGCGCCGACCATACAGGGATAAATTTTGTCATAGGCGGTGAAAATAAACCTGTCATCGACGATGAGCTGGCCTATGAAGGTGCCGGTGACGACTGGAGTGAAGAAGATGTAATTGAAGCATTTCTCGGGGCTTTTGCAGGCGGAGGATATGCTTCAACGGGACATAAGCCTGCAAACAAGGAAGGGCATTATTTTTCGGGAAACTTCAGGCCTGAAGAACACAAGGCAGCTGATAATCTGCTCTGGTTCAGGGAGGCTGTCGACAGCGATATCAGGTTCTGGAAAATGGAACCTGTTCCGGTTGTAAGCAACGACAATATCTTCAGTGAGAGGTTCGACAGCCGCCTCCGTATCCTTGGTCTGAAAGATGAAGAGTATGTTCTTGCAGGAAGCTTTCAGGGAAGAGTTACGGCTATGCTTCCGGAAGGCAGATGGAGGATCACCTCCTACGACCTGATCTCCATGCAGAAGAAAGTCGTTACGGAAAAGGCTGAAGGCAGGTTTGAAATAAGTTTAAGCAAGTCGAGAGCTCAGATGTTTCACTTTAAAAAATGTGACCAATGAAAAAGCATGCCGGATATACCTATATAGACTGGTTCAGGGTAAGTAAAGCACGGAGATAGGATTTCAAAAAAAACCTTGTTTTCAGACGGGCTATAAAAAATTACTTCGTCAGTTTTTCAAGTAAGGTAACAACTTCTGTATGGCCGTTATTACGGGCGAAGGTGAGAGCATCGTCACCGTCGGCATCTTTCCGGAAGGGGTCGGCGCCGTTTTCGAGAAGTAATTTCACTATACCTGTCTGTCCCTCAGACGCTGCAAACATCAGAGCTGTAAAGTGCTCCTCCCTGTCGACGCTGTTGGGCTCGGCTTTCTTTTCAAGAAGCAT
>JAFGXX010000202.1 GCA_016936435.1 Bacteroidales bacterium | reverse complement strand
CCTTCACTATGTTACGGCGGGCAAGCGTGTGATCTTGCGATCGGAACTCTTAAAGATAGTAATGTTATTTAATATCTGGTATTGAATTCCCTGGCAAGATCATTTATTTCATTATCGGCAATGTGCCGGCCGGAGCTGATTATGACCCTGTACCTGAATGTTGCTGACTCCCCTGGTCTGAGGGTGAAATTGAAGGACTCCTTTCCTTTTGTAAAGTCGGTCCAGCCGAGGGGGTTGGCTGCGAAGAGCCCGTAGCCTCTTGCATGCCAGTAAGTCGGGTATCCCGGGTTGGACTTATGATCACAAACTACCACCGATACTTTTTCACCTTTAACTGTGCCGAAAAGATTCATCCACTCTGCTCTTGTGCCCCACACAGCCTCACCTTCCGTACCACGGCTGCTGCGATAGTTGCCTGTAGCTCCTTCGGCGGCGCTGACTTTCTGTGCTGAAGGCTTCCCTGAAGCATCAAGGAGGGTTACCATACCGGCAGCCGGCAATTCAAGCTGTCTGGCCACGCGTATTCCGAACATTCCTTCCTTGGTATCGCTGAAGACAACAACCGTATCGAGTGCTTTAAGCGTTGTCAGACGGTCTATGATCCTGATGCTGCCGCGGGCAATAAAATGAAATTCACTTGTTTCGTCAAGGAGTTTTTTTCCTTTGGGGTTGAGCCATGCAGCTTTGGTTACCAGAATTCCTTCATTATTACCGGCCATGGTTTTTTCGACGGAAAGATGTCGAATCTCTCCTCCACCCGGTTCCTTATATCCACTGTGTCCGTTACCCCAGAAATCGAGTCCGTTTACTTTACCGTAATTCAGCCATATTCCCACCTGATGAATATGATCGTTTCTTTCTCCTTCGCGGGGATGTAAGGGGAAGCCCCTTGTAATCTCGTTACCTGATGATGTGCAGACCGGGTATAATATTGGTTTATAAACATTTACCGGCCACAAATATGATGTAAACAATTTACCGTCGATTAATACATCGATACGGTTTCCATCTTCATATTTTTCGAATTCTACCCTGGCATCCTGAGCCTGAGCTGACAGGCAATTCTGAAGTAAGAATACAAGCGAGGCGAAGAAAAGTGTTTTCCTATTCATATCTCATTGTTATACTGGGGGGGCAAAGAGGAAGACAGGGGCCGCAGAGAAAGTTTTTCTCTGTGTCACCCCGTGTCTTCATTGTGCAATTGTGTGTTAAAATAATGCTATACTTCTTTCGGGACTACATAAGGATCCCTGTATTCGCGTGTAAGCAGTTTGTCGGCTTTCTTGTCTTTCACAAATTTCTCTGTGGCTCCGTCGAAAGTAAGTTTTTTTCCGAGTTTGTAGGAGATATTTGCGAGGTTGGGAAGGCAGGCAGACATATAACCTTCCTGGATATCGCAATGCAGAGGATCGTTATTTCCTGCACGGATAGCTTCCAGGAAGTTGCCATAGTGACCACCGCCGCCGGGAGCTGCCATGAAATCAGTAGGTCTTTCGCCGACCTGAGAACCTGCAAAGGGTTCTTTTTCAGTGTGACGGAATGCTTTCCACTGGCTTCCGTTGATCTCGACATATCCTTCGGTTCCAAGGAACATATTACCTATTCTTATACCCAGACTTGACTCTTCGTTGGTATAACGGCCTCTTGTTTCGAATTCAAGGACAGTACCATCAGAATACTGGAATACGGAGGTCTGGGTATTTGGTGTTTCCTGTTCACATTCCTTTGGATCGATGCCGTAGATACCTCCGATAGAATATATGGTCTGCGGATGTTCATTTTTGTTTAGTCCCCAGCGTGCAACGTCGAACTGGTGAGGACCCTGGTTTGCTGTGTCGCCACCGCCGGTTGCCCAGAACCAATGCCAGTTGTAATGAACTCTTTTCTCGTTGTAGGGCCTGTAGGGTGCCGGGCCGAGCCACATATCATAATGGAGTGATTCAGGAGGTGTTCCGTCGGGAGCGATTCCGAATGAGTTCCTCGGTTTATAGCAGAGTCCGCGGGCAAGATAAACCTTACCAATTCCTCCGTCGTGCATGAATTTAATTGCCTGCATAACCTGAGGGATAGAGCGGTTCTGGAGCCCGACCTGAACACGTACATTGTATTTACGTGCAGCTTCGACCATTTTACGGCCTTCCCACACTGCATACGAAGCAGGTTTCTCAACATATACATGTTTTCCGGCCTGGCATGCCCATATTGTGCCCAGTGCGTGCCAGTGGTTGGGTGTTCCGAAAGATACGGCATCTATCTCCTTGTCTTCGAACACCTTTCTCATATCCCATTCAGTTACGGGCTTTTCACCCATACTGGTTTCCACCTCCTTCGATTTAGGTGCGAAATACTGTTCGTCTACATCGCAGATAGTTTTAAGTCTCACATTGGCACTGTCTTTCATTCTGCACCAGGTCCTGATATGGCCTCCGCCCTGGCCTCTGATGCCAATAACCGCCAGTGTGATCCTCTCGTTGGCGCCGATAACCGAGCCATACGATCTGGCACTCATGCCCAGACCGCCAATCGTAATGGCAGCTGTTCCCATAGCGCTTTTTTTAATAAAATCCCGTCTGTTTGTCATTTTTAAAGGTATTAAGTGGTTAGGAAAAATTGTAATATTATTGTGTTGGTAATGTCATAAATAATTCATCTTTGAGGCTCTTTTTTTTGCTTTTTCAAATACTTTGGCTGTTTCGACGACAGCTCCTTTTTTAAACCTGCTCTCTTCGGCAGCAGTCATAAAGGTAAATATTTCTATTGTTTCCTCAGGCGTTACCGGTACAATCCCTGTTTCAAAAAATTCAATGATCTTTTCGAGCAAAGGGTTATATCCGGAATATTTTCCCAGGACGATGATCTCTTTCTCACAAAAAACCGTTCCTCCATAGCCTGTCTTTCCGTTACGGATCCCCCTGAAGGTTCCTATCCTCTGATCTTCCCACACACCTGTTACCTGATCGTACTGTGGAGTAAAAGTACGACTTACCTTGCTGCAGCCTGTTCCCATCACGGTGAACAGGATTTCAACACCATGCACACCGTACCAGAAAAGGTCGGGATGTGTTTTTTCGAGTGTGGCCGGGCTATAGGTATCTGCGCCAAGGACCTTTCCCATCTTACCTTCTGCAATCTCTTTTGCCCCGGTGATATACCTGAGTGATGATGAAGAAAAAACAGGCACTTTATAATGAGCGGCAGCCTCGTAAATGGCTATGGCGTCGCTTAGTGATGCAGTAACAGGTTTATCGATAAACATCCTTTTGCCTGCCTTCAGCACAGGGACAGCCTGTTCAAAATGGAGTCTGCCGTCATTGGTTTCAAGCATGATAAAATCTGCCTTCTGCAGAAGTTCATCTATCGAATTCACTATTTCAACACCGAGCTTTTTAACATCTTCGGTATATCCGGGTATCCTGTCGACACTGCTTTTAATGTCGTTACTTCCCCTGGGATATGCTGCAACGACTTTATAGCCGTTGAAAGACTGATCTGTTGCATTGTTTAGCGCCCTTGTAAATGCAACGCTGTGGGAAGTATCGAGCCCTATTATGCCTACGCGTCTGTTCACAGAATTCTGTTTTGAGGAAAGCGGATAAGCTTTCCCGGCAATGCCCACCGACATGGCACCTGCAACGGTGGTTTTCAGAAAGTCTCTACGTCCGAGGGGATTCTTCATTTCGTTAACAGCCAGGTTTAGTTGTTAAAATATGCATATAAAAGTAACATCAATTTTAATATCATCCTAAGCCTCACCCTGATAACTCTGTTAAAATTAGTTAAGGGGTTTATTCCAGAAATCCATCGTCGCCAAAGACAGATGCTGCGGAAGCCGAAGTGTCCTTCTCATTCAAAATTAACAGTTTCCCCTCAGCTACAAGGTCGCAGAGATCATATTCCTTTAAAGCTCCCGGTACCGCCGTCATAATGAAATGAGGATCATAGAAACGGTCGGCAGCTATTGAATAATAAGTCTTTACCGAATCTGCCAGGATTACCTTCGTGATCTCATTGCAGAATGCCGAGGCATGAAGCATTACTGGTGTCATAGTGCCACGGGTAATGCCAAAAACCTCTTTAAAGGGGCCGTGGTACTGCCGTGCTGTTTTTACAATAGCGACCAGGTCTCCGGCAAGTATACCGGTTATGCTTCTGCCGGTTATCATCGCTGCATACCAAAGGTTATGGGATACTCCGCTGAAATAGGCATCTCCTCTCAGTTTACCCGGACCCAGTTCTCCTGTTCCCGGCATGTCGGGAGCCATGACGGTAAGACCCTTCATTACCGATTTTTCTATCTCCCCTCCCGGGCCGGCTTCAGCAGCCTTACCTGAGGGATGTAAGTAAACAAGAAGATTCCCTGAGCTTTTTCCGGGAATAAATAGCAGGTATGGGATAACGTAATCACCTTCGCCTTTGACAAAATACCTGTCGACAGTGTAATTTTCCCTTACAATACGTCCGGTAAAAACAGGTTTCTGAGTTTCCCGGGGTTCACGGTAGCCTGAAAGTTTTTTTGCAGCTATGGCCGCAGCGGGCATGAATACGGAAGGATCTTTTCTTTTTTCGACAAGGATCTCTTCAAGTCTTTCACACTCCTTCCTGTTGATGCTGAAGACCGTTTCGCTGCCCGTTGAAGTTGAAATCTGACCTGTAGCCGTTACCTGCATTTCTTCCTTTGTTAATCTTTCAACCTCCTCGTCGTCAGTATTTCCCGGATTATTCAGATGCTTCCTGAAGAAAGCATACATTGCTTCCCTGTTTTTCAGTGTTGACGCGTGAGCAGCTTCATCTTCAACACGCGAAAAATTACCCGGCATTCCGTAAGATTCATACACGCGGCGAATTTCAGCCTCAGTCTCCATAGCTCCCTGTATGCTGAACATATCTCCGGTTGTGGTTATCATCATGGCCGGTTTGGGTGCCCTCACAATCAGGAAGTCGGCATGATCCAATCCCCTGCTGAGGAAGTTGAACAGGTTCTGCTCGGCGTCCTGAGGGCCGATAGACTGGAGCAGCCTTTTATAATTTGTGATGTAGTTTTCCGGGGCTGCGGCAAGAATACGTTCATCGAATGCAGCGATACAGGCTGACTGTGTACCGCCGCCGGAGCGCCCTGTTATTCCGATTCGCTCCGGATCGACCTCAGGCCTGGTAAGGAGGTAGTCGACAGCACGGATACCGTCCCAGATCATAAACCGTGCCTGTGAAAAGCCTGTCAGGAAGGCCTGTGACCCGGGGTATGAATGTTCCTTTGTAGGTCCTCCGATAACCGATTTACCCTGTTCAGGATTGAAATATTCGAGGCGTTCTCCCTGCCCCACGGGGTCGAAAGCAAAAACTATAAAGCCTTTTTTTACCAGGTTCAGGATTACATGCTGGTACACCTCGCTCCTGTATCCTTCGGCGGAATGGCCACTGCAGTAGATAACTGCCGGAGTATTCCTGTTCCGGCGGACCCCTTCGGGAATGAACAATGATGAGGTTACACGAAATCCCGGTTGCGATTCAAAGATGATGTGTTCGACTCTGAATCCCTCCTTTTCGATCTTTTTCACAATCCTGGCATTGAGCGGGCTCTTCTCAGGGAAGGGCCCGACAATGTCGAGGAGTGTCTCTTTTATTTCCTTCTGCCGCTGCTTCCATCCGGCCGGAGAACTGATGTATGCTGTTCTTTCAGCTCTTTCATCAAGCATCTGGTAAGCAAGAGAAGTAATATGACGATACAGTGAGTTTGGCGCATCGGAATGGACAAGCCATTTATCTGTTATGACATCATATTCTTTCTGTGCTGTGGCAGAAAAGAAAACAGCCAACAGGAAAAAAAACAAACCTGTTTTTCTCATTTACAGCTGTTGTTATTCTAAAATATTTCTCATATAGTCAATGCTTCTGGCCACTTCTTTAGCTGCATCTGAGCCTTCGGGTATACGGTATTCAAGTTCCACATCCACATTTATGGGCCATTTTTCTTTTTTCAGCAGCAGAAGTATATCTGCGATGGGTGTTGCACCTTCCCCGAATGGCATATTAACTCCGTCGCCTTTTTCGGTGGGGGCAGTTTTATCCTTGATATGGATACTTTTCATCTTGTCGTGATACTTTATAATAATATCATTTGGATGAAGACCGGTAGCTCCAAAATAATGTCCGGCATCGAAGTTCAGCCTGTTTGCAGGGGAATAAGCAAGATACTTATCGAATGAGAAACCGGGCTGGGCGGGCTGGGCATGGTTATGGAATATTGCAAGACTGTTATGCTTTTCTGCAAATTTTCCGAGGCGCTGGCATGATTCCTCACCAAGTTCATCGGTTATGCCATAGGCTCCCAGCACTTTTGTGGCTTCAAAAGCATAGTCTATTTCCTCATCTGTCCAGGTTGAAGGTGCAAATTTTGCTATATGGATTTTGATACCGGCGTCGTTGAATTTCTTACGCATCTCCTCATATCTCGACATGGGAAGATTAAGGCGCCACTGACGCTGAGCTTCCCTTGCATCTTCGGCAGCTTTTGCAAATCCGGCTTTTTCCTCATCTGTAAGCTGCTGACCTCTCGGCTGGCGTGGGATAGTCGGAAGACCCAGATCTTCTTCAGCAACACTTCTCAGCTCAATAGAACTTATCCCTGCAAGTAACAGATATTCAATAACCTCATCTACTTTGTGAGGCATGCTTCTGTAGCTGTAAGTTGTACAACCAAGCTGCACCCCTCCGACTTTTGAGTTTGGTTTCTTCGGTTTTGAACCTGAAGAACATGAATAGCTTAACGGGACAACCGTCAATGCAGTTGCAGCAGCTGCTGTACCTAAAAACCTCCGTCTGGTGTAAAGTGCTTTTTTCATTTTGATTTGATTTAAGATTAATTATGAGTAACAGTTATATGCTTTTTTTTTCTCTGTCGAATACTACTCTTCCGTTTACAATGGTTTTTTCGACGATAATTTCGCCATCTTTCATGCGGAACAGTACAAGGTCAGCTCTTTTACCTGTCGCAATTTCCCCCCTGTCGTCGAGATTATATAGTCTTGCAGGATTGCGTGTTGCCATTCCGACAGCATCTTCGAGGCTGCATCCGGTAACCCTGATTATATTGGCGATCCCTTTTTTTAAAGGCGAAGCTGAACCTGCTAGGACATTCTGAGCCGGATATTTAACCATGCCTTCGGGAGTAAGTTCGAGAGTGTCACCCTCGACATTGACAAATTTTCCGGGGGGCAGCGCTGCATAACTTGTAACATCTGATGTAATGATTGTCAGTCCGGGACCTTTGACTTTGTAAAAGACCCTTATTTCTTCTGGGTTAAGGTGAAAACCGTCGCATATTATGCTTACCATGAGCCTGTCATCGGAAAGCTGTGGCCAGAGCGGGTTGATGTGCCTGTTGATCATGTTGGCACAGCCGTTTCCGAGATGAGTTGCAATGTCGGCTCCCCTGTCGATAGCTTCTTTAACCAGCTGTGCATCAGCATTATGATGGCCTAATCCGACAACAATACCGGCCTCGGTGCATTTTGATATGAAATCAAGAGCCCCTTCCATTTCAGGGGCAAGGGTAACCTGAATGATGTTGTTACCTGCACTTTTGTTCAGTTGTAAAAACTCTTCCCAGTCGGGTTTGCGGACAAATCTCAGAGGATGGGCTCCCCTGTATCCGTCGACGGGTGAAATGAAAGGTCCTTCGAGATGAAAGCCGGGTATCGATCCGAGAAGTGCTGAATCGTCCTTTACTGCTCCCAGGATACTGAAATTTTTTGTAAGGAGTTCGTTGCTGTTTGTCGTAAGAGTAGGGATATAGGTTGTCACACCTGTTTTCCAGAGTTCCCGGGTAGCCTTCTTAACACCTTCGGCCGTAAGTTCTCCGCCCCCGAAAGTGAATGAGACCCCTGCATAGCCATTCACCTGGTTATCGATGAAACCCGGTGCGACAATAAGGCCGGCAGATCCGGCGGGCAGATCTGAAATCTTTTTCACAGCTGCAATCTTCCCGTCCTTTATACTAATGGCAACAGGCTTACCGTCGGAATAAAGCAGGGCAGTAATTGCTTCCGGATCATTACTGGTGCAGGATCCTACTAAGGAAAATAACATCACTGCTATCAGGGTTACTGATAACAACCCGGTGGTTCCAATATTTTTTTTAGTCATCTGTTTTTATATTTTAATTCACAATCTCAGTATGTTAGCCACCTTATTGCATAGTATTCGCATGGCCCTTTGCCTGCATTTCTGATCCCGTGATCGTCGTCATTTGTTAAGAAAATAACAGAACCCGGACCACACTGAAATGGTTTACCCTCGATTGATTCCTCAACTCTTCCGAATCTTACAAGGATTATTTCCTCATCGGGATGGACATGTGAACTATGGCTCGGCAGTCCCTCCTTAAGCTGAGTGGTATGCATCTCCAGTTCCTTAAGAAGTGTCGTCGGCTGTCTCATTATATCACGTCTGCCTCCATTCGCATTAGCCCTGAATTCAATATCCTGCCAGTTTTTAAAAACAGGATCGGCTTTACGGGTGTTTTCAGCCAGATTCACATTCTTCCAGGGCCTGAACCTGAACAGATAAAAAGTCAAATCATCTTCTGCTTTATTCATGATCTTAACCTGGTCGCCCTGGTTTGCCACCAGCACGCTTCCTGCGCCCAGAAGTTCTGATTTTCCGTTAACTGTAATTTCAGATGTCCCTTCTCCTATTATCATCATTTCATCAAAACCCTTTTTTACCCGGTATTCTTTTATGAGGGCTTCCTTTTTTAATGTAACTGCCTTTATTTCGAACATTTCCAGTGAACGGGTAGGACTTTTAATTATACTTCTTACAGTCCCCAGGTTGCTCTTTCTGACTGTCAGGTTTTCCCATTCATATACTGTAGAACCAAGTTTCCTGCCGGCTGAAATAAAAAGAAGAGCAAACATCAGTATTGCCAGGCTAAATAATTTGTTTCTCATAGGGTTTAGATATAATATTTTCAGCTATCAAGTCCTGTTGCTGCCAGCCATGCTTTGGCCATAAGTTGTGCCCCGGGTAATGCAGCATGTACGCCGTCGCCGGTCCAATATGAAGCAGGAGCTCTTTTTATTGCTTCATCATAGACTTTCTGGAAGGGGACGAAAACAGCCCCGAATTTCTCGCTTATCTCTCTTGCAGCCTTCTGGTATTCAGGGAATTCAGGATACCATTTCTCGTTTACAGCTTTTACACCAGGAACAGCATAAGGTTCACAGATTACCAGCTTCAGTTCCGGCAGAACTTTCAGAGTCCGTTCGATAAGAGCAATAAGATCGTTGCGATAGATTTCAACTGTTCCGTCATAATTGCCGTTGAATTTATGCCAGAAGTCATTTACGCCAATAAGTATGCTGAGAACGTCAGGTTTGAGGTCAAGGCAATCTTTATCCCACCGTTCATCCAGCTGATAAACCTTGTTCCCCGATATGCCCTTGTTGTAAATCTTAAGATTCAACCCGGCATATTTTTCAAGTATCTGTGCAGCAGTAAGGAAGGCATAGCCTGTTCCCAGGGGCCTGGGGCTGTTGAATCCCATATCTTCCCTGTTCCTGCCCGCATCGGTAATCGAGTCGCCCTGGAAAAGGATGGTCTGCCCGTTTGACAGGGTTATAGCTTTCTTTTTCTTCTTCGGAACAGAGCCTGATATTATCCCGGGTATACTTATAGCGGCTATAGAGCCGAGGGCAGCTTTCTTCAGGAAACTTCTGCGTGAATCAGTGTATTTCATATATAGATTATTTGGTTCTTGTATTCTGTCATTTTATTGTATCCTTGTTTGTCCGTCGGTCCTTTCCAGGGGCAGGGCATATTTTTCAAAAGCCTGAATTATGGGCTGAGCCCTGCCCTCATCATCGAAGTATCCTCTTCCGCGACTCATGGGTTCCCACCAGAAGACTCCCCTTCCCAGACCATCAGGCACATTCATCACAATTTCATTAACACTTTCAAGCCATTCCCTCTGTCCGTCAGGAGTCTCCGGGAAAGGCGGCCGGGCAGAACTGAAATACCGGCTCTGTCGCCAGTAATAACCTGTCTCAACAAGGATGATCTCCTTCCCAAAACGACGGGCAGTAAAAAAAAGATTATCTTTAAGATCCTGCAGAGTACCATGCGACCATGGGTAGAAAGAAAAACCTATTACATCATAATCTACACGTAGTTCTTTCATTTTATCAAAGAAGGTAGCTGTCATGGGTATATCACCTCCGTGGTCTACATGAAGCATAATCTTAACCTTCCTTTCATTTCCTGAGACTTCCCTGACTGCTTTAATGCCTGCTTTAAGATAATCAGCCACATTGTCCCACTCGCTGAGTTCGGGTTTATCATATCTGATTCTTCCCTCAGGCCAGAGAAATCCGTTACCGATTTCGTTACCAAGCTGAACTACTTCAGGCATCACACCTGCACTGTCGAGGGCTGTCATTGTATTTTTTACATAGTGGTAAACAGCCTGCACTCTTTCCTGGTGGCCAAGGTCTTTCCATCGCGAGGGAAGCGGTTGTGTCATGGGGTTGGCCCAGCCATTCGACATCATATAGTCGAGAAGGAAGCTCATCCCGTATTTTTTCAGCTCCTGTGCTGCTGCAATAACGTAACCGAGGTCCTGCTGAAGCCGGTTGGATACAGGTTCATTACATATCATTATGCGGCCCCAGTTATAACCATGTGCCTTAAGAATTTCAAGGCATGGTTTTACAGAGCTGTCGGCATCCATGAATTTTCTGCCGTTGTCTTCCTGCTGTTTAACGAATGACACATCGGCTCCGAAAGCATATTTATTCTGATAAGGAAGTGACTGACCGTTTATTGCAACTGTCAGACAGACAAAAAACAAGATGTTAAGTATTCTCATGGCTGTCAGTATTTAAAATCTACCCTGGTTCGTCCTTCAGGAAGCACATCATAAGGAGACGATTCTCCTGCATGAACCCTGAAAAGAACCTTGTGCATTTCTGTTACGGCGCCGGTCAGTTCAATATAAGGTCTGTCGGTTACATCTATCATTCCGATATTATAATTTTCGCCGTCGTTACGTCCGGTATTTGCCTGGTCGCTCCACTGGAACCAGTGTGCACCAATTACCACAGGATGGGCAAATGCATTTTCGGTATAGTATCTGTAAGCTACGCCTCTGTTATGCTGGTCGCTTACCTGGCACAAGCCTGCTGCCATGCCTCTGCCCGGGGTGCCAAAATGATACTCACCAATGAGTATGGGAAGTCCGGTCAGATCATGAACCTTACTGAGGTATGAAGGATCGGGCCTGTAAGCATAGGTATTCAGGCTGTAAACGTCAAATATGCCGGCCATTTCGATGATGTAATCAGGTGGCGTTCCGCCGAAACGTATTCCCAGTATCAGGTGATTCGGATCATATTTTCTGATGGCCCCGGTAACAACATCGAGATAGCGCTGAAAAGTCATTTTGCAGAATTCTACCCGGCGATCGTGATTGTTTCCACTTTTGAGGTACTCTCTCAGTTTTGCCTGGGTAGCTGTATTCGGACCGTCGAGTATAGCCGAAACAGCCAGTGATTCCCTGTTTGGCCAGGGGGGTTCATTGCCTATGAACCAGCCTATAAGGAGTGGATCGTCCTTCGATCTGATGAGCTGTTCCTTTGATCTTTCCTCGACGTTTTTCTCAAACTCTTCCGACCACACATCGGGTATTCCCATTATTTCGACTCCTCCGGGAGGACGGAAATAGGTTATATATGGTTTGTTCAGCATCTGTGATCCTGTTGTAAAACCCCAGGCCTCCATTCTCCTGGCAGTCATAGCATTAGCCTTATCTCTCCAGTCTTCGCCATAACGACGCTGCAGGTTCCAGCCAAGGAAGTTATAGCTTCTGTAACGGTTTGCTCCCTGTCGTCCGGGTTGTGGCGGCACAGTATCGAAGATATATTCCCTTCCTCTCGCAGGTGTTGCGGTTGAGCCGGGTCCTATGCCGTTGACTCCTGTAGAAAGGAAAAGGTGGCCTTCGGGATCGACAAACCACCATCTGTCATTTATTTTCTCCACCCTGAAGAAACCTGTTGCCTCGTATTGAGTGTTCAGATAACCTCCGTATTTACCGTAGTTGAAATCACCGGGACTGAGATTTCTGTCTTCATTTTCCCAAAATGCAATAAGTTCATCTTCAGAATTCACCTTTCCCTTCCAGTTTTCTGTTTTCCATTGTCCGAAGCGGTCAACCAGCGTAGCCGGAGCAAACAGAGTATCGCCCGGGTCCCTTCGTGAAACATTTACCGATTTCAGTTCCAGTACTGGTTTATGGAGCGGGGTTATCATTCTGAACATTATACTGTCGATGGCATCGACAGCGCCGAAACCACCCTGTTCAACATTAATAAATCCCATTTGCCGGGGCTGGTTCCATGTGGCCGCCATATCGTTTCCCCTTGAAGGCTGTGCCCGGTAGAAATCAAGCGGTACCACGAACCTGACGTGAGCACCGGCAAAAGGATGTATTCTTTTAAAAAGCCAGCCTTTATCATTTTTCAGTCCTACCTCAAATCTCTGTGACGATGAGGCCCTGAATTCAAGCAGAAGATATCTGTAGCCTGTCCAGTCGTAAGGCAGGTCGGGGTTCAAATCTGAAACAGAGAATGCATGTTCTGAGATATCCTTCTCACCGAATTTTATTTTCAATCCGTTACTGTAACTGCATCCTGAAAAGATCAGTGTAAGAATTGATAATGATACAAAGATGCTCCTTAATTGCATACCGGCTACCTTTCTGGTTATTTTCAGATTGACAGTTTGTACCATTTCACTGCATTCTCGCGATACAGCTTATCCACGACCTTCTTTGGAAGCTTTAATCCTGTAAAGCTGCCTCTGAACCTGGTTGATGTCATTTCCTCCCCGGATGTAAAATATTTCCAGTCGTCGGTCCATGTATCATGCATACGGGTTTTGAAAGCATCAGGGTTGTTACTGCCGCTGTAGCCGACGTCGGTTCCGTAGAGGAGCCTGTCCTGGTATTTTATCATGAAGTCCCGCACTCGTTTCTGGTCCCGTGCCGACTGATACTGAAGGTGGCATGTTCTCGCTGAGATATCGACAGCCATATTCGGGTAACGGTCGAGCCTGAGGGCAAGTGAGTCGACGTTCCATTCGAGGCTTCCAAGGTGGCAACCTATGAAAACAAGATCGGGATGTCTGTCCAGGAAATTATCACGTGCCTCAATCTGGTCCTCATAAGAAGGATAGTCGGGATGAAGGTACATATGGTACTGGGGATTCCTGGCAAAATAACTGCTGTCGCTGCTGACTGTCATCTCCTCAAGGGGCAGCCAGCAATTACGGGGTTCCCCCAGGTGGCCTGTTATCGGCAGCCCCTTTGATTTGATGAAACTGACAACAGGATCAAGATCCGGATCGTCAACCATTATGAATCGCCCTTCACTGTCACGGACGACCATACCAATGTTCTTCCATATTTTCACTCCAATTGCTCCGGGGGCAGCCAGGTCATCATCAAGCTGTTGAATGATCTTTCTGCTCCATTCTGCAGTCCTCCACCCGGCAGTATCGAACCAGAATGAAGGCAGGAACCAGACCTGTCCGGGATGCTTCAGTGCCGAGGCTTCAACGAATTCCTGCTGGGCACGGAGGTTTTCATAATCACCATGATCCACATTTGGGGAAATGAGTATAAAATTATCCTCAGCGGCTATATCCTCAAAAACACCATCGGCGCTTCTGATATGAACATGGGCATCAATTTTTTTTACTGACTGATAGTCTCCGGCTGAATAATATTGATTACAGCCGGCAAAAACAGCCGAAAATATAATAATGAAGGACAATGATCTTTTCATGCTGATATGTTTATGTATGGAATAAAAATAATTAAAAAATGGCCACCAGACACCTCTTTGGGTGTTAAATTTCCATAAACACATCAGATTGGCATCCATCTCGCAGGACTGCACAGGACCTGAGACAATGTATTCATTTACGTGGTGAGGAGCTCATCATAAATTCAAGAGTACCGCCTTCAAGTATTTCCTTCCAGGTTATATATGTGCGATTGAGTACTTTACCGTTCAGAACAGCTTCCAGGATGTACTTATTTTCGGGTGATGCCTTTGGCGCTTTAACGGTAAATTCTTTTCCGTCAGGCAGCTGTATGGTTGCCTTCCTGAACTCCGGCGATCCGAACTGATACCTCATATCACAGGTATTCACCGGGTAGAAACCCAGGGAGCTGAAGATATACCATGCCGACATTTGTCCGCAGTCTTCATTTCCACAAAGGCCGTCAGGTGCATTGGTATACATTGTTTTCTGAATCTGCCTGTTCAGTTCCTGTGTTCTCCAGGGTCTGCCTGCGTAGTTGAAAAGGAAGGTTGTATGATGTCCGGGTTCATTCCCATGTGCATAAGCACCTATCAGCCCGGAAATATCAGCGGATGCTTCTTCGCCCTTCACTCCCACTTCCACACTGAAGAGTTGTTCGAGTTTGTCGGCAAAGGCTTCCTTTCCCCCTAGCAGGTCAATAAGACCTTCGACGTCGTGAGGTGCAAGCCATAGATATTGCCAGGCGTTACCTTCGGTGTAGTCGCTGCCTTCATGTTTTGAGTAGGCAGGATCAAAGGGTGTTGTCCATTCTCCGGTGCTCAGTTTACCTCTCATAAATCCGGTTTCACCGTCGAAGTAATTTCTGTAGTTTTTCGACCGGTTTAGAAAATAATCTGCCTCTGATGAATAGTCCAGTTTGCTTAATGCTGCAGACAGGCACCAGTCGTCGATTGCAATTTCCTGCGACTTTGCCACAGACTGAGCTACCAGGTCGGCTGGCATGTACCCCAGCGAATCGTAAAGGCCCATGCCATCGCGGTCGTACATAGAGGTCACAATCATTGCCTCAAGCGCCAGTTGCCGGTCAAAATCGCCTATATCTTTGAGAATGGCTTCCGAAATAACAGGTATTGAGTGGTTCCCCACCATGCAGAAAGTTTCATTTCCCTGCAGTTCCCACACCGGCAGCAGGCCTGTCTGCTCATAGTGATCGAGCATCGATTTTATCATGTCGTTCACTCTTTCCGGCTGAATAAAGGTCATCAGCGGATGAAGGGCACGGTAAGTGTCCCACAAGGAGAATATCGTATATCGGTTATAGTTTCTGGCTGATCTGACATCTCCATTGACCCCCTTGAATTCGCCATTAGTATCAGAGAAAAGAGCGGGTGCGATCATTGTATGGTACAATGCAGTGTAGAAGACTGTTTTCCTGTCGCGGTCGGGTGTTGATATCCTGATCCTGGTAAGTTCTCTTTCCCATGCATCGGAAGCTGCATTTTTCACAGCATCAAAGTCCCAGTGACTGACAGACTGGTCGAGGTTCAGCAGGGCATTTTCCACGCTAACCGATGAGATTGCTGTTTTTACAAGAAGTTCGGTTTTTTCAAATCCGAATACACCAACAGTTCTGCCCTCACCTCCAACTGTTGTGATCTGTGAACTGACTACAGGTTGTGAAAGACGGGCGGCAAAATATACATGCTGGTCTTTTGCCCACCCCGTCGAAAGCCTCATTCCTGTTATGAGGCAAGAGTCGGCAAGAGTGACGACCGTTTTGTAAGGTTTGTCCCAGTTTATGGCAAAACCAAGGTTAATGATCAGGTTCTTTTCACCACCTTCAGGAAAAGTATAGCGATGAAAACCAACTCTTTCGGTGACGGCAAGTTCAGCTCTGACGCCGTTATTCTTCAGTATGACTGAATAATATCCTGCCTCAGCTTTTTCATCTTTATGGCTGTATCTGCCGGCATATCTGCTTACAAAAGCAGCGTTCTTTTCATTATCACGAAACACAACCTTTTCATTCACAGGCAGAAAGGATATGTCGGCGAGATCGCCTATTCCTGTTCCGCTGAGATGGAGATGGCTGAAACCTGCCAGGACGCTGTCGGAATAATGATAGCCTGAACACCAGTCCCAGCCCTGTGTTCCGTTATCGGGGCTCAGTTGTATCTGTCCGAAGGGAAATGCTGCTCCCGGGAAGGTATGACCATGGTAGCCTGTCCCGATAAATGGGTTGACATAAGCAGTAAGTCTTTCAGAATCTGACAGGCTGTTCTGACGGCATGAGTATAGCCCCAGGATAATAAATATGCCTGCCAGGAGTATTTTATGTTTTTGCATCAGCGGGTAATCCTTGATATTCTTTTTACAATGGCATTTTCACATAATCTGCCTCATTCAGGAAATCAAGGCTCATTTTGCAACTTGTGAACTGGTCGTAATTATATTTTTCAACTTCGACGATTCCGTACTTCATACCCGAGACCTCAGCCGCGGCCCAGATAGCTTCGAAATCCATCATGCCGCTGGCGCCTATTTCTTCTTTATCCTTGATATGCCACAGTTCAAACCGGCCGGGGTATTTGTTGAAGTATTCAACAGGATCTTTGCCACCGACAACACACCAGTAAAGATCGAGCTGGAACATCACTTTTGCAGGATCGGTGTTCTGGAGCATGAAATCATACATAATGGTATCGCCGTGGACAGTCTTAAATTCCCTGTCATGGTTATGATAACCGAAACGTATTCCTTTGGCATTGCATTTCTCCCCGACGATATTGAAATAGTCGCACCATTTTTTAAGGTTAGCAATACTCTCATATGCCGATCTTCCCATAGAAGGCTGGACAATGTATTTCGCTCCCACGGCAACGTGTGCATCAATACATTTATCCCACCATGCCATTGTCTCATCATAGTTTGATGTATCAGGAAGCTGACGGCTTGTATGAGAGCTCAGTACATACATTCCGTGTTTTTCGCACAGAGCTTTGAAATCGGCAGGTTCCATCCCGTAGAATTTTCCGTCACCATAACCGGCAGGTTCCACAAAGGTATAACCCATCTGTGCAACTTTTTCGATGGCAGCCGGCACATCCTTCTTTATTGAATCACGGATTGAATATAACTGCAATCCTATATTTTTCTTGGGAGTGCACGAAATAAAAAGTGTTGATAGAATGGCACCAAAGGCCAGAATTACAACTACTGACAGGAAGCTTTTATTTTTCATATAGATCAGGATTTTGATTTTCCGAAAGATAGTAATTAAAATAAAACCTTAAAAATAGAAGCGGGTGGAGTTGAACCTCGGATTAACGATATTATTATAAATTGATCCGAAAGTGTATGTAATTTCTATACCGCCCCTCAGGCGATATTTCGTGGCGAGCTCAGTAAGCCGCAGCAGCCGCTCAGCCTCCGATATATCTCCTTTTTTAAGGTTAACCTGATCGTTAATGTGGGCCACACCGCCGTTAATTTCAAGTGACAGTCCTTTAAAGAGCCTTATCCTCACAGATGAGTTTAGCTCTATCCTGTTTTTGGAGAAATCGTGAAGGTAATTTGATGCGGTAAGGGCCATGTTTACGGATCCCCATTTTTTCTGAACCTGAAATGCAACATTCAGCATCTGGAGCGACAGGTTTTCGTGCAATTTGTTGAGAATAGTTGTATCGACATAGCTGCTATACTGATAACCAAGACTGTACATTATCCTTAGCTGGCGGTAGGTGGATTCGGAATAAGGAAAAATATCATATTCTATAGAGGGCATGATAGTTGTATTTATCCTGTAATTCTCCCTGGAGGATGAACCAGTTTCTGTCAGAAATCCCGCAGACCAGTGTTCGCCGAGGCTTTTCACAAAAAGTACCTCGAGCGATTTGGAG
The DNA here is from genome assembly GCA_016936435.1 of Bacteroidales bacterium. Classification (GTDB taxonomy): domain Bacteria; phylum Bacteroidota; class Bacteroidia; order Bacteroidales; family VadinHA17; genus LD21. The sequence goes on along the minus strand of JAFGXX010000202.1, from coordinate 2,465 downwards.
CTGTTAATGTAGGTATTTGTGGTTGACGAATCAGTATCTGCGTTTTCAATAAATTTTTCACGGTTATAGAACTGATCGAGTTCAATTTCCAGTTTCAGGTCTGGAGTGATCTTCGAGATGTTTACAGAATTTCTCAGATTTAGTTCCTTATTTGTTTCTTCCGATTCGTACCGGGGCTCTGTCGATAGTTCAAACACCCAGTTATTCCATCTGTCAGTCACTTCTTCCTGGTCAAGTCCGGGCTTGTGCTGAATAGTAATTTCACTTATAAGTGGCGTCCTGGCAACGAACCTCAACAACCCCACCTCAAGCATTTTTGTTCTCTCATCCCTGGTAATAGTACTTGTCTGATCAGGGCTGGTAGTAAGGACCAGCGTGTCTCTCATTCCCTCAAAAACACCATGACCGTCAAAAGTATAGGTGTACTGATCGCCTCCGCTTCCTGTATTCTGACGGGTTTCCAGGATATATACCTGGGCCTCATGAACATCTCTTACATAGTTAATATAAGGTATCTCCTGCCGGATATGGTTCATATCGCAACGATTACAATCGAGGAATATTTTTACAGCGTTTTTCCTTACTGTATCGGCTTCATTATCTGCCACCTGGCTTAGAAGCTCCGGCGACAGAAGGATCATCAGAATAAATAAAAACTCTTTTCTCATCAAAAACTCATTCATTTCATAAAAAACAAACTGCTCATTATCAGCACTCACTGCACAGCGAATTGACTGACAACCTGTTAAAAAAGGCAATATACTTCACTATTCTTATAAGGTTATTAAAAATCCGGGTTTATTAATCTTTTTTAACATTTCTTAACTCTCAGGGTCCTGAAAAGCAGTGCGACCTTTTTTTTAACCGCAAAGGGTGCTGAGGAGGCGCAAAGGGCGGAAAGTCTGTAAAGGATTGATATTACCTTTCTGGCGGCGGATTGACTCCATGAAAATGCATAAAATGATATATATTTAGTGCATGAATTAATCCGGCCGTAATCATGAAAATTCTGTACCCTTTTTTTGTGTTCATCCTGGCAGTAGTAATCTGCTGTTCGGATAGTAAAATAAAAGAACAACAATACATTACAGTTGAAGCGCAACGAAGAGTATACCATCAGGGTGCACCTGCCACGTATAACCCTTATGAGCCGTTCAAAACAAGGACGGTTGATAACCTGGCCGGGTACAGGGAACCCGGGAAATCTGAACCTTTGAGCAGATACGGCGGGTGGAAGAAGCAAAAAACCGAAGCAACGGGTTTCTTCCGTACCGAAAAGATTGGCGACAGGTGGTGGTGTGTCGACCCGGAAGGATATTTATATTTTAATGTTGCACTTAACAGTATCAGCAGGGGTGGTTCGGAAAGAAACAAAAAGGCGCTTATCGATAAATTCGAAACACCCGAAAACTGGATAAGTCAGACAATCAACATGCTTCAGGAAAACGGTTTTAACTGTGCCGGTTCATGGTCCGACTACAAGGCAGTAATTGAAGCCAATAAGAAATCTGACAGACCATTCGCCTATACCATCAACTGGAATTTTATGAGCAGCTACGGGAAAGAACGGGGAGGAACCTTTCAGCTTCCCGGTCATACGGGATACCCCGGAGATGCAATTTTTGTTTTCGATCCTGAATGGGAGACATTCTGTGACAGGCATGCACAGCAGGCAGCTCAGTACAGGGACGATCCGAATCTTTTCGGTTATTTTTCCGACAACGAGATGCCATTCAGATTCAGGTCGCTGGATAACTACCTGGCTCTTCCTGAAAATGATCCGGGACATGTTGCAGCCCTGAAATGGCTTAATGAACAGAATATTACAAAGGATGAAATTACAGACAGTCACAGGGAGGCTTTTATGGCGGTGGTCGCGGAACGTTATTTTTTTGTTGTGGCTGCTGCCCTTAGAAAATATGATCCGAACCACATGTACATAGGAGCCCGTTTTTACAGCAGTGAAAAGAATTATCCCTCTTTTATGAAAGCTGCCGGAAAATACCTGGACATAATTTCAAACAACTACTATGGAAAGTGGACACCCGATTCAGCCGACATGGCCAACTGGACTGAGTGGTCAGGAAAACCCTTCGTCATAACCGAATACTATACAAAAGGAGAAGATTCAGGTATGCCAAACCAGAGCGGCGCCGGATGGATAGTAAGGACACAGCGCGACAGGGGGCTCTTTTACCAGAATTACAATCTTGCACTTATAGAATCGAAAAACTGTGTCGGATGGCACTATTTCAAATACCAGGATAATGATCCGACGGCGACCGGTGTCGACCCCTCAAATACAGATTCTAACAAGGGGATCGTTAATAATTTTTACGAGGTGTGGACTCCGATGATGGAGCTGATGAAGCAGCTTAATACTCAGGTTTACAGTATTATTGAATATATGGACAGGTGAGAGAGGGTGCAGGGTGCAGGTTGCAAGTTGCTAGTTGCTAGTTGCT
>JAFGXX010000201.1 GCA_016936435.1 Bacteroidales bacterium | reverse complement strand
GTTGCAGGTTGCAGGTTGCATCCTGCAACTCTTTTTATAACTCCCGTATCCATATATTTCTGAATGACACCGGATTACCATGATCCTGCAGGCTGAGAGGTAGTTTGTCGGCATGTGCCTTGTATACAGGTATCCCGATATATTGGGTCGGTCCGGTGAGCCTGACATGATTCTGGATCAGCACTCCGTTATGGAACACCGTTATGTATGCCGGGCTCACGACCTGTCCTTCCGGATTAAAGCGGGGTGCGGTGAAGATGACGTCGTAGCTTTGCCATTCACCAGGTTTCCCTGAGGCATTTACAAGGGGTATGTGCTGTTTATAAATCGATCCGGCCTGCCCGTTGTAATATGTTTCGTTGTTGTATGAATCGAGAACCTGAAGTTCATATTTACCCATTAAAAAGATACCACTGTTTGCACGTCCCTGTCCGCTACCTTTCACTTCCGTCGGTGTTCTCCATTCAATGTGCAACTGGCAGTCGCCAAACGATCTCACCGTCTTGATGCCACCTGTTTTGGGCTGTACGGTAAGTACCGAGTCAGCTGTCCATTTTATGGATTCCAGGTTTTCATGAACCCAGTTTACGGCATCACCTGCTTTTCTGTAGAGGATAATTGCATCTGAAGGAGGTTCTCCGGGATTTCCCGGTCTTACAACCGGGGGCTGCCTTGACCAGTCTTCCGTCTCTTCGGGCTTCATCTGCTGCGCCTGTAAACTTCCGGCAAAAATCAACATTACCAGAACTGAAAATATATTATTCATCATAATTGTAAATTTTTATTTATCACTTTAATCCTCTCATCACTCATCACTCACAACTCAATCACTCACAACTCAATCACTCACAACTCACCTCTCATCACTCACAACTCCGGCACCCTCCCCGGTGTCCATGGAGCTTTAATTGCATCGAGTTGTTTTTCCAGTTTCTCAAGATCATCACCGGCTTTACGTGCTCTTTCAAGCACCGGAGGGAATTCCGTTTTGAGTATGGTAAGCTGGTCTTTGGCTATCTGGGGGATATCTCCGCTGAGGCTGTAGCTGGTGATGGCTATTTTACTCAGTCTGTGCGACAGTGGCACATCGACGGGCGGGATCTCCTCTGAACTCGCCTTCGCTGAAGGTCCCCTGAAAATGTAATTAATATTTTCAAGTTCGGTGATTATCCTGGCTGCTTCCTTTTTCATCTCCTCAGTCGACGCGGGAGTGATGTGAAGAGCCTGGGCAACGGCATTTGTCCTGTTCAGAAGCTCACCTGTGTAGTTCAATGTTCCGTAAACTGTTTGTGCATAATCTGAGGCTTCCTTTAACCAGGCGAGCTTTGCCTTGTTGTCGGAAGATGGCAGTGTGACTATGTCGAGAGGTTTGCATACAAATGCTACGGGAGCAGCGAGTTCCTTCGTCCCGCCTTTTGCAAACATGGCCATTGATACCTTATAGGTTCCCGGCATGGCCATAATTCCGTTTCTGGCCGATCCTAAGGGGTCGAATCTTGTAGTGCTTACCGGTGAGAAACCTGAATATGTATAGTTCCATGTAACGCTGTTAATGCCTTTCGATGCCGATTTGAATATCTGTTTTACAACGTTGTTGTTTTCGTCGGTTATGGTAAAAATGAGATAGGGCCTGATCTCTTTTTCTTCAGCCTGGAGCTCCTCATATGAGGGCTGAGGGATCCTTTCTCCTTTTTCAAAAAGCTCTTTTTCTTTCTTTTGTCTGATAGCTTTTGCGGTTTCCGGAACATCCTTCACGAAGTAATAGATGGTTGCTCCGTAGGGAGGATTTTTTGCTTTAAAGTACATTGATCCCTGATTGTCGAAGCCTTCTGATTCCACAAACATCTTTGCATCTTTAACCGGGAAGATATATCCCTCTTTGTCAAGTATTTCCTTCGTGAAGTTCCTGAGAGGTGAATAGTCGTCGAGGATATAAAAACCTCTTCCGAATGTACAAATTACAAGGTCTGTTTCACGTTCCTGTATGGCAATATCCCTTACCGCCGCAGTGGGCAGCCCCGACTTGAATTCAATCCATTCGTTTCCTCCGTCGAGAGAGATGAAAAAAGAAAATTCAGAACCTGCGAAAAGGAGTTTCGGATTGACCGGATCCTGTTCAATTGTATGTATCGATCCGTTTTCAGGAAGCTTTCCTGTTATCATCGTCCAGCTCTTGCCCTTATCGGTGCTTTTCAGGATATATGGTTTAAAATCATCCTGAAGCATGTTGTTGAAGGTGGCATATACGGTATTTTCATCGAATTTATCGGGAAGGACATCGCTTACGTAGGTATATTCGGGTACTCCGGGGAAAGTCGTTATTCTTGTCCAGTTTTTTCCTCCGTCTTCCGTTACAGCTATTACCCCATCGTCGGTGCCTGCATAGATAAGATCCTCTTTCACTGTCGATTCGGCCAGTGATACCACCAGGCCCCACAGTGAGGTTGAAACATCTTTCACCACTGCCTCGGCGCTCCAGTATTTCCCCATTACCTTAAACTGATTCCTGTCCTCATTACGTGTAATGTCGCCAGAAATCTCTTTCCAGCTGTTGCCGCGGTCTTCACTTCTGAAGACTTTGTTTGCAGCCATGTATATCCTCTCTTTTTTATGAGGGCTTATGATTAGCGGGGTATCCCAGTACCACCGGTAAGTTTTTTCACCTTTTGGCGGTACCGGCTTGATGCTTACAGTCTCCTGACTTCTCTTGTCGTACCTGAAGGCATTGCCATACTGGTATTCTGTATATACAATATTTTCATCTTCCGGGTCTATTGCTACCCAGAATCCGTCTCCTCCCATGGTTACGAACCAGTCGTCGTTAACAACCCCGTCGCGGTTTATGCTGCGCGATGGTCCTCCCATTGAGTTGTTATCCTGGGTTCCTCCGTAGACATTGTAGAACGGCAGGGCATTGTCAACGTTGACCCTGTAGAACTGTGTAATGGGAAGATTGGTTTTGAAAATGTAATTCTTCCCGCCGTCATAGGTTTCATAAATACCTCCATCGCCTCCGATATAAAAATGCTGTGTTTCGTCTGGGTCGATCCATAATGCATGATCGTCGACATGTCGCTGGTTATTACCTACTGAACTCCACGTCCTTCCTCCGTCGAGAGTGACCTGCGATACTGTCTCCATACTGTATACCTTGTCGACATTTTTGGGATCACAGAAAATTTCATTGTAGTACTGGCCGCTTGCAGCATGCGAACTCATCTTTTCCCATGAGGCTCCCCTGTTTACTGATCTGAAGAATCCGCTTCCTTCTCCGGCTGCCTCAACGATAAGATAAAGGACATCGGGGTTGACAGGTGATATGGCAATACCCATTCCACCTATATGACCCGATGGAAGTCCTTTCATTATCTTGTCCCAGCTTTTACCTCCGTCTTTAGATTTGTACACTGCTGATTCAGGTCCGCCGCCAATCTTCGTATAAACATGTCGTCTGCGTTGTTCTGAAGTGGCATACAATACATCAGGATCACGGGGATCCATCAGAACATTGTTAACGCCTGTGTTTTCGCTTATATCGAGAACCTTGTTCCATGTTTTACCTCCGTCGCTTGTTTTATAGAGTCCGCGCTCTCCTCCGGGGCCCCATATTGAACCTTCGGCAGCTACATAAACGACATCCGAATTTCGGGGGTCTATAGCGATCATCCCTATCTGCCTCGATTCTTTCAAACCCATGTTCTTCCAGCTTGCTCCTCCATCCTCCGATTTGTACACGCCATCGCCGTAGCCGAGCTGCCGCTGATGGTTATTTTCCCCGGTGCCGGCCCATATTACATACGGGTTGCCGGGATCTATTGCGAGACAACCGATGGCATAAGCCCCGTACGAATCAAAAACCGGCCTCCAGGTAGTCCCGTTATTGGTGCTTTTCCATATGTTACCTGCTGAAACGCCAGCATATATCTCCGAATGATTCTGCGGGTTCACTGCAAAATCTGATATCCTCCCGGATGCCCATGCAGGACCAATGCTGCGGAATGATAATCCCCTGAAAGTTGATGCAGAGATAGTGTTTTCCTTTTTCTCAGGTTCCTGCGATGACTCCCTTTTTTTTCTCTGTCCGTTCAAAGAAGCAGGAATCATGAGAACCACTACTAATACAATGGCAATAATATTTTTTTTCATTATGGTATAAATTGTATTGGGTTATTTGTTAACACGCTAATATAAGAAAATCCTTTTCAACCATTCAGCAGGTTTTGTCAGAAATTACTTCCTTTGTGAATATTCTGAAATTATAATCACATATCATGAAAGACGATATACTTCTCAGCCGGCGGACGATACGTAAATATACCTCAAAACCGGTTGATGATGAACTTCTTAATGAGATATTAAAAAAAGGATGCCGGGCATCAACAACAGGGAACATGCAGGTTTACAGTATTGTCATTTCAAAAGGAGAAGATGTAAAAAAAGAACTTGCGCCCTTTCATTTTAATCAGAAAATGGTCACCGGGGCTCCTGTGGTGCTAACATTTTGTGCCGATTTCAACAGGTTCAACCGGTGGTGTGAGATGCGGAATGCCAGGCCGGGTTACGATAATTTTCTGTCGTTCATCACAGCAGCCATCGATGCACTCCTTGTTGCCCAGACAGTTTGCATTGCAGCAGAAGATGAAGGTCTTGGGATCTGTTACCTTGGTACGACCACCTATATGGCTCATAAGATCATAGAGGTGCTGAGGCTGCCCCCGGGGGTGGTGCCTGTTACTACTGTCACTCTGGGATGGCCTGATGAATACCCGGAACAGGCAGACCGGCTGCCTCTTGAAGCTGTCATTCACCATGAGAGATACCAGGACTATGCCCCAGGCGATATCGAGAGGTTATATAGTCAAAAAGAGGCAAGAGCCGATTCGCAACAGTTTGTCAGGGAAAACAATAAGGAAACACTGGCACAGGTCTTTACGGATGTTCGATATAAAAAAGAAGATAATGTGCACTTTTCAAAGATATTACTTCAGGTGCTTAAAGATCAGGGATTTATGAACCAATAACCCTCTGTGGCCCTCTGTGACTTCTCTGTGTGTCTCTGTGTAAAAAAATGAAGAACCTACACGGAGGAAATCCAGAGGACCACAGGGTTACACAGAGAAAAACAATTCAATTTAGTGATGAAAAAGAGATTATTGATTGTACCTGTTTTTTTTATGTTTATTGCTCTTTCTGCCCAGAAAGAGGGAACGATTACAATAGAAGATGCTCCGCGTCTTCATTACCGGCAGGAGATCCTTATACCTGATATTCCGGGATACCTAACATTAAAATGTGATTTTCACATGCATACTGTATATTCCGACGGTGCCGTCTGGCCCACCGTACGGGTCAGTGAGGCATGGGAAGACGGCCTCGACGCAATATCCATTACCGATCATATAGAAGGACATCCCAAAAAGATGCCCGGTCAGAAAAGGGCACAATATGATGTGGCTCTTCCAACGGCTCAAAATGCGAACATCATTCTTGTCAGGGGCGGAGAGATTTCAAGGAGCATGCCTCCCGGACATTTCAATGCAAT
>JAFGXX010000200.1 GCA_016936435.1 Bacteroidales bacterium | reverse complement strand
TCTATGCCGCTCTTCATGGCATTAGAATCTGTAGCCGAATCCATATGTGTCAGGGCTCTTTCAAAATCGTCCATCACCGGGAGAATTTTAAGGAGAAGCTCTTCGGCTGCATATTTTGTCAGCTCCATTTTTTCACGGAGCGTCCTTTTTCTGTAGTTGTCAAATTCAGCTGAAAGGCGCAGGTATTTGTCCTGCATCTCTGCCAGCTTTTCTTCCGGAGATTTTTCTTCCTTTACAACTTTGTCAGTTGATTTTCCCTCCCCACCGCCGGGTTCTTCTGCTTCGTCTTTTTCTTCTCCTGCCGGCGGGGCTGCGGATTCTTTTTGTTCAGTTTCCTTTTTTACCTGGCTATCTGATTTATTCTCAATATTTTCAGTGTGATTTATAGATTCTTTTTCAGAAGTTCTTTTTTTCACCATAACTGTAAAATTTGGATTTAACTGTGAATGATTATCAAATTACCTGCCAATGATCACAGTTTGACATTTTGACAGTAAGATGAGGATTGATTGAGATGCGGCATGGAATAGCCTGGAGTATTTGTCAGGAAATCCTCTTTATATCGGCGCCGATAGCATTCAGCCTTTCATCTATTTTCTGATAGCCACGATCTATCTGATTGATATTGTGTATTATGCTTTTTCCTTCAGCCGACATTGCTGCAATAAGCAGAGCGACGCCTGCCCTGATATCCGGGGAAGTCATTACGGTACCACGCAGTTTTATCATTTTATCCAGTCCGATAACTGTTGCCCTGTGTGGATCGCAAAGTATTATCTGCGCCCCCATGTCGATTAGCTTGTCGACGAAGAAAAGACGGCTTTCGAACATCTTTTGATGGATCAGGACAGATCCCTTGGCCTGTGTGGCGGTTACCAGGAATACGCTCAGAAGGTCCGGAGTAAGCCCCGGCCAGATAGCATCCGCTATCACCATTATGGATCCGTCGATGAATGTCTCAATCTCATAGTGTTCCTGGGCCGGAATAAAGATGTCATCGCCTGTTCGTTCGAGTTTTATACCAAGCCGGCGGAAAGAATCGGGAATGATGCCAAGGTTCCCGTATGAAACATTCTTTATCGTTATTTCCGATCCTGTCATCGCCGCCATCCCTATGAATGAGCCTATCTCAATCATATCGGGAAGAATGGTATGTGTGCATCCGTGCAACTCCTCCACGCCTATGATATTGAGGAGATTGGATCCGATACCCTCTATTTTTGCACCCATCGCCGTAAGCATTTTGCACAGCTGCTGGATATAAGGCTCACAGGCCGCGTTATAAATTGTGGTTTTACCCCTGGCAAGAACGGCAGCCATTATTATGTTTGCAGTACCTGTCACGGAGGCTTCATCGAGATGGATATAGGATCCTGTAAGATAAGGAGCTGTGACCTTGAAGAAGGGGTCGGAGGCATCAAATTCAAAATCAGCTCCCAGTTTTCCGAAGCCGGAAAAATGTGTGTCGAGTCGTCTGCGACCTATCTTGTCGCCTCCGGGTCTTGGTATATATGCTTTACCGAAACGTGCAAGAAGGGGACCCACGATCATCACCGACCCTCTCAACCCGGCGCTCTGCTTCCTGAATTCGGGAGTAAGCAGATAATCAAGGTCTATGTTACGGGCTTCAAAGCTTAAGTCAGACTCTGATTCGCGGGTTACCATCACCCCCATTGAAGCCAGCAGCCCGATAAGGTTGGTGACATCGTCGATAATGGGGATGTTGCGGATGGTGATTTTTTCCGGGGTAAGCAGCGATGCGCAGATAACCTGTAATGCCTCGTTTTTCGCTCCCTGCGGGGTGATCTCTCCACGCAGCTGTCTGCCTCCGCTAACCTCGAAAACTTCCATCAGTGGCGGTTATATATTTTCTTTTTGTTGAATTGTTTATTTGGTTGTCTCCCATGAAGTTTGCCCTGTGGTTTCTTTTTGGGCTGAGGTAAAAGTTCTTTGGTATCGAGGATCTTTATTCCATCGGTTATCTTCAGTCTGCCACCCGAAAGGCGTTTCAGGTCGCCGAATATTACCTCATCGGCAACCTGGCTTCTGTTCCAGGTTATATATGCCTTCTTCATCTGATTAACAATAAGGTTGGTAAGGTATTCCTTCTCCTCACCTTCCTCCATCTCCACGGCAGCATCGACCATAAGCTCGATTATCCGTCCGTAGTGGAGATATTTTATGTTTCCCTGTGTATAGGGAACAATATTGGGTTTTTCAATGAATTTCAGGGGCTCCGGAAAAGGGTAAAGAGGATCTATATCCAGATCAAAACCTGCTATTAGTGCCAGATGGTCCCATAATTTATGCCTGAAATCGCCTTCATCGCGCAGATGAGGGTTCAGATTTCCCATTATTTGTATTATCGTCCTGGCTGCACGGTTCCTTTCTTTCCTGTCTTCTATGGTCTTGATGTGGTCAACCATCTTCTGCACATTCCTTCCGTACTCGGGTAGTGCCATCCTCTTCCTCTGTGTGTTGTAATCGTATGACATGCGGATGAATTTATTTACTGCAAAGCTAAATAATTTAATGACATAACACGAAAGATTCATGATCCAGCCGATTGTAATGATACAATTTTGATCAGGCAGATATTTTTTATGTTACCTTTGAAAATATTGCAATGTTAAATGAGATGAAAAGGATAATTCTTTTCTGTGCGTCATTGTTTTTTATTTTAACGTTATATCCCCAGCCCGGCATAAATCCTGATCCAGGGGTTGATGTGAAACACTATGAGTTCAATATCACCTTAAGCGACAAGAGTGATATGATCTTTTGCAGGGCGGGCATTGATATCGAATTCAGAAGCAGTACAGAGGTGCTGAGCTTTGATCTCGCATCGAAGGAAGCAGGAGGTAAAGGCATGGCGGTAAGCTCGGTAACATTAAACGGAAGCAATGCTGAATGGAGCCATTCAGACGATAAACTGAAAATAATACCTGCTGTACCTTTTAAAGAAAAGGCTTTCATACAGGTATCTGTAAGTTATTCGGGTATCCCTGCCGATGGGTTGATAATAACGGGAAACAAGTTTGGCAACAGAACATTTTTTGCCGATCACTGGCCCGACAGGGCATCTTCGTACCTTCCGGTGGTCGATCATCCTGCCGACAAGGCTACAGTCGAATTTATTATAACGGCGCCGGAACATTATGAGGTGGTGGCAGGGGGGATACTGGTTGAGGAGAGCGATCTTCCTGGACAAATGAGACTTACGCACTGGAAAGAAGAAGTGCCGCTGCCTGTCAAGGTGATGACATTCGGAGCTGCCGATTTTGCAGTACAGCTGGCAGGAGTGGTAAATGATGTTCCGGTGTGGACCTGGGTTTATCCGGAAAACAGGAAGGAAGGTTTTCACGATTATTCAGTGGCAGTTAAACCTCTCGAATTTTATTCAGAGCTAATAGGTCCTTATCCCTACAGGAAACTGGCTAACGTTCAGTCGAAGACGATATTCGGAGGACTTGAAAATGCAGGTTGCATATTTTATTCCGAACGGTCAGTAACCGGAGAAGGTCGGGCTGAGAGCCTTATAGCTCATGAGATTGCACACCAGTGGTTCGGGAACTCAGTTACCGAAGGCGACTGGCATCATATATGGCTGAGTGAGGGATTTGCAACTTACCTTGCATCGGTTTATATGGAGAAGACATACGCTAACGGAACTCTTATGAAAGATATGAAATCGGCACGCGATCGCGTACTGAGGTTTTCCCAGCGGTCAAAACGGCCTGTAGTGGATACAGCCGTTACCGATCTCATGGAACTGTTGAATCCGAATTCATATCAGAAAGGAGCGTGGGTACTTCATATGCTCAGGTCAGAGATGGGAGAGGAAGATTTCTGGAAGGGGATAAGGCTTTATTACGAACGTTTCAGAAACGGCAATGCATTAAGCAGCGACTTCAGGGATATTATGGAGGATGCCGGGGGCAGAGATCTGGATACTTTCTTTAATCAGTGGCTTTATGTTGCAGGAGAACCCGAACTTAAGATATCTCTTATTAAAGGAAGGAAAAAAGGCAGATCCGAAATCGTTATCGAACAGATACAGGATCATATTTTCACCTTCGATCTGGAAATACTTCTGCGGGACCATGAGGGCGAACGGATAATGAAAATACCTGTCAGCGCGAAAAAGAAAATAATACCTGTCGATGGTGGTCCTGTTACGGAAATTATTGCCGATCCGTCTGTCAGATTATTGTTCAGGGCAGCGAACTGAATGCCGGCCGCAATCCTATAAACCCAGAAACTGAATTGCCAGCCCGGAGAAGAGTATCATCGCTCCGGCAATTATATTGCTGTATTTTTCAAGCGGCTTAAGGCTTATTTTGCTGAAACCCAGTTTAAAGGCAAGAACCACTCCCATCATGGTAGCTATTGTTACCACCGAAAAAATTATTGAAACGATAAGAGTTCCTGAAAGGTTATTCGCCGCAGCAGGGTACATAAGAAGTGGAATGAGAGGTTCGCATGGCCCGAAAATAAAGATCAGGAAGAGTATCCATGGCGTGGTTTTCATCACTTCAGATGAATGTACATGAACATGATTTGCAGTGTGATCATGTTCATGTACATGCAATTCTCCTCCTGTATGCATATGAGTATGGCTGTGCTTTTTCTTTCTTGCAAGGTTCCTGATGCTTATTACCATGTAGACCAGCCCGAAAGCAATAAAAAGCCAGGCCGCAATGCTGCCTCTGAATGATTCGACCTCAACAAGACGGTTGACTGATATTCCGACGCCTATTCCTATCAGGCCCAGTACCACTGAACTGAGAACATGTCCGAGTCCGCAAAGAAAAGTGATAAACATTGTTTTTCTCACTGTCCATTTTTTGGCTTCGCTCAACACTATGAAGGGCAGGTAATGGTCCGGCCCCAGAATGGTGTGTACAAAGCCCAGTGAGAGGGCTGTGGCTGACAAGAGGGCTAAGGAATTGTCCATATATTAAGGGGTTTGTTGTTAATTATTTAACAGCCAGCGGCTTCCGTCGTATACGTATTCTTTGAAATTAACATTCTGGTTTGTAAGTAATAGTCTCGATTCATCAATGAACCTTTTCATCTGTAAGAAATCGCTTTCCTTTTCGAAGAACGATGGTCTGTTTTCAAAGACAGAACAGGGCAGAATGAAAAAATTTAGTTTTGATCCCAGCACCGGAGTATATACCCAGGTAAGGTAGAAGCCTCCTTCAGTGATCTTTATCTTGCCATTCTCCTTTCTCAGGGATATTTTTACCATCGATCCGCCATCGGTTTTTGGTTTTCTCTGGTTTGAAACAAAATTGCCCAGCGAATACACCACGGCCCCGCCGCTGCTGTCGGAGCCATCTCTGTACCACATCATTTTCTGCAGAACATGAGGATGTGATCCTATTATGAGGTCGGCTCCGGCAGAGAAAAAGTATTCAGCCATCTCAACCTGTTCCGCTGAAGGAATGGTATCGTATTCAGTTCCCCAGTGAAGAAACAACACAACCAGATCGTGACCCGCTGCGTCGGCAGAGGCAATATCCTCAGCAATACTTTCCCTGTTCAGCATATTTACAATTGCAGGAGGGTTAACTGCAATTCCGTTAGTGCCATAGGTATAATTAAGAAGTGCCAGGGATATTCCTTTTGAAGAAAGAGTCAGGGGATGGTTTTTCTTTTTATCTTCCTGGCCTGTAAATGTTCCTGTATGCGGAAGTCCTATACTGTCAAGGTTCCCGATTGTCTGTACTATACCTTTGTTTCCCCTGTCGGCAGAATGGTTATTTGCAGTTACCAGGCAGTCTATCCCTGCATTTTTGCATGCCTGTGCCAGTGCAGAAGGTGAGCTGAACTGTGGATATCCCTTGTAGGGAGGACCGGCAAGAGTAACTTCGAGATTGGCAATTG
>JAFGXX010000199.1 GCA_016936435.1 Bacteroidales bacterium | reverse complement strand
GCAAAATGGAAGTAATTGATTATTAGCATTATAATAATAGAAACATTTTAATATTAACTTTTTATTATTGATTCCCGATAGTCATTTTGGTTAATATTCCGGTTACCTGCACAATGTCGCCATAATCGTGCTTAGGTTCCCATTTCCCGTTAATTAAAAAAGGTCCCATGTCAGTGCCTCTGCAAAAAATCAACAGGCCTGTAACCGGCTCGCCGGCTTGTATGTTTTAAATTTGGATACCTAAAATAATTGCAATAATTAGCAGTAGAATCTTAGCTTTATTCATAATAATAATCCTTTTCCTTTTTTCCCATTGCCAATAGTAGGCTGCAGTGCATTTACGCCCTCTTATAATTTAATCGTTACAGGTCCTATTAATCCGGATGATTGTAGCGGTGTCTCTTTTTTCCAGGGATTGATTACTGTCCAGGTACTCCGTTCATCTTCAGGCAAATTAAGGTCGCCAATCAGTCGGTTCATCCATGTATTAACAACCTCAACTTCGAGAGTATTTGCTCCTTCTTTGACTGCCGAAGTAATATCCAGACGATAGGGAGGTGTCCAGATTCCACCCACGTATTGACCGTTAATTTTTACTTTGGCCATCACCATCACATTTCCCAAATCAATAGATATCGGCTGATCTGGTTTTGGTTCAAGTGTAAATGTGGTTTTGTAGTGAGCAGTTCCCGAAAAATAGCGCAATGCTTTGTCCTCCGAAATGCTCCAATCCTGAAGTGCTTCCATCTTCATAGGTTGTGGTGCATTCATACCTTCGAACGATAGTTCCCATGGTTCGTTTATGGTCAACAGAACATTTTTCTCAGGGAAATTCGGGGTTGAGTTATTCGCAGGTTTACCCTCCGTTCTGAAGACAACAAAAACACTTTCATAAGGTGCCAGTATCAAAGGGACTTTCGTTGCATTTTCAGTCTGTGTAAAGTCAGGTAAGTCGCGGATACTTCCTGTTGTTGCTTCCCATAATTCGGGTTGTTTTCCACTTACTCTGAACTCCGGTTCAAAGGTTAAGGATTCAGCTGTTTGATTGGTAAGAAAATAAATATCACCATAACTCAGTGTTCGGTGCCCGTAATGTATTGAATTGTCTGCTGGTAGTTTACAATCAGGTTCGCAGGAGATTAGTTCAAAGGCTTCGGTCATGTTCATCCCGTTAATCACCATTCCTTTGCCAACCGTGCGCGACTTCACTTTGACACCATCAATATCTCCCCAGAGTTCAGCAGCCATTTCTTTCACTTTTTTGTCTGCCTCAGGCTGGTTTTGTAAACTTGGCGATCTACCTGGAGGCGGTCCCATTATTACAGCTCCTTGTTGTACTAAATCAATAATTTTTGATAATAATTCAGGTCGCATAGTTTCTAATTCTGGTAAAACAAGAATGCGATACTGAGTTCCATGGGGTAAAGTAATCAGACCATCTTTTACTGTCATAAACTTTTCAATCACCTCAGCGTTCATATAATCAAACTGATAACCGATTGGCAGGGGTGGATCAGTAACCCCTGTCATTTTAGGGGCATCCTCGCCAATAAAGTAGGCAGCATCGGCAACGTTTAATCCTTGTTGCAACATGTAATTGCAACGTTTCAGATACTGAATGTAAACATCGATTTGAGAAAACCAGGTGTTTTTACGATTGAACTCGTTTCCAAAAGGTGCATTTATTCCAGGTGTTTTATCTTCGTAAGGCTGAGTAATATATACATGTAATAGGGTATTGTTAATACCCTCGGCAAAGAACCTGTCGCCGCGTTGTTTAATAGTTGCCGGATACCGTGAAAAAGCCTTTCCTCCGCAAGTATTTGATTCGGCAGAAATCTTTGTTTTTCCATAGATGTGCCCGCATGAGGTAGCTGCACAATTCTCAATATCTCCCAGTGATCCTTCGCTCCAGAATTCGCCACCAATTTCGTCCGATTGCCCACCATATTGAAGAAATTCGCCCGGAAATCCCCAATGGCCATAGTTTTCGAGCCAGGTTGTCAATCCGTTTTTATTACTGATTTCGCGCAGCCCAGCTACATAATCGTACGCGACTCTATCGGCGACCAATCTCCGCAGATCCCAAAGAAATCTGTCTGAAAGATCCGGATTTCCTACCACCCTGCCATTTATAACTGGGAGGTATGGCACTGGATCGTATTCATATGCTTTCCAGAAAGATTCGATCATATCATCGGTCCAGTTCTGGCCACCTGTTTCGTAACTGTCCTCAACCACAACCCGGAATGTTTTGCGGTCGGCTTCAGGAATTTTGCGAAGAATTTCACCAATAAATGCGTCGAAATGAGCAGCTACATGCTTTTTGCTCATCTTGTCAATTTCGAGCCCGGTACTTTCGGGCGAAGCCGGCCCATTGGTAACTCCCGTGGTTAACATCGACATACGTGAAATTACCCAGTCACCTTCCGGAGCGTTCCATGTTAAAATGCCGTTTTTTACAAACCCGGTTACATCGATTACTTTTTCCGGATCCAGACACAATGCCTCAGGCACATCGGGCTGCTTGTCCCACATATAATCGTTAAACATCGGTAGCGGGCGCTGGAACATTTTTGCCAGGGTTTTTTCAGGATATCGTTCAATTTGGGGTTGAGATGATAATGTTACATTCATCTCGCCCACACCTTCTTTCACAAATACCAATCGGAAATTATCGCTTTTGGTTTCAGGAATTGAAATAACAATGGGTGCCATGGGATAAAAACCCACATTCAGACTGAAGTTGCTGCGGTCGAGAACTATCTTTTTCAGTAATCGGAATTCATCACCGTCTTTTACAAACAGTTCGGCTTCGGTTTTTATTTGTTTATCGGTAGTAAAGGAAAGTGAACGAACCGTCTCAGGTTTATCCATCTTCATTTCAAAAACAAGGGGGTCAGCCTGTTTTTTCTGAAATTTCCAGGTTTTTTTGAAAGATGCTGCATCTTTTATAGCAGGCCAGGCAAGAATCAGAACATCCTGGCCTTGAATGCGTTGTTGCAGTAATGATTCTTCGCCCTTCTTTGGAATCAGGCCTGATCTATAATGAGAAACTACCGGGAGTTTAAATTTAACTGCCTTACCGCCACTGATGGTGGTATCAGCGGAACCCAGATATCGCATACTCTGCTCTGGTTTAACCCATGGTCCGCCGGATTGACTCCAGCCAGGACTGTTAAAAATACCGATCTCAATATCCAGCTCTGTGGCTTTTTTCAAAGCAGTCCGGGTCACTTCCCACCATTCGGGAGAAAGCACTTTTATGTCGCCATAAGGCACGTTCTGACCTCCAATATTGCCAATGAAAGCACGGTTAATCCCAACAGCTTTCATTGATTCCAGGTCTCTGATAACACCTTCTTTTGAGATGTTATCAGACATCCAGTACCAGTAAACACTGGTTTGAATGGTGTCTGAAGGGTTCACAAAACCATCAGCAAGTAATTTACTTTCCTTATTGTTCTGTAAACAAGATACTAAGGAGATTATAGAAACAACTCCTGTAACAATCAAAGTATTCTTTTTATAAGATCTCATTTTCTTAATCGTTATCGTGTTTTATTTACTTGTCCAGAAGGTAGACTGAACACTGTTTAATTTCAATTTGCACTGAGTATATGTTTGTCCGTCTTTTTTAACGTAGGAAACTTTTTCCAACCGAGAAACTTTGCCTGTGTGCGGATTCCAGTTTTCGAGATTCAATCTGCCACGGAGCAAATCAGCATTTTTACAAACTTAATCTTTTTAATCCCTTCTTTTTGAACCGGGAACCATTTTTTTGGTCATCTCAAGTCAGAACAATTGTAGAATATAACAGGAATTTTTTTTCATGTTTGTGAGACTGTTTATTTTAAAAATTCCTCTACTATTACTTCCTAAATTTCATACCTTAGAATAATGAAAAAGTTAGTTACAATTTTTCTCCTGATGCTGATCCATTTCAGCCAGGTATTATCCCAGGAGGATAAGATCAACCTGATCGTTATCGGCGCTCATCCCGACGATTGCGACGGAAGGGCGGGAGGAACAGCAATTGAGTTTGCGAGGAGAGGCCATAATGTCCTCTTTGTCTCACTTACCAATGGCGATGCCGGTCATTTCAACAAGGGAGGAGAGCCGCTGGCAAACATCCGTAAACTGGAGGCGCAGGAAGCAGGAAAACGCTTTGGAGTTCAATACCTGGTGCTTGATAATCATGATGGCAGGCTTATGCCTACGCTGGAAGTCAGGGATCAGGTAATAAGGCTTATAAGACAATGGAATGCTGATATCGTTATGGTTCACAGGCCAAACGATTACCATCCCGACCATCGCTATACGTCTATACTGGTACAGGACGCAGCATATATGGTGATAGTACCCAACATTGTTCCCGACACTCCGCCCCTGAAAAAGAACCCTGTGTTCCTGTATACCGAGGACCGCTTCGTTAAACCTCAGCCTTTTTCACCCGATATAGTGATTGATATAAGCGATTCCTGGGACCAGAAGATGTATGCCATGTCGGCACATGTTTCACAGTTCTTTGAGTGGCTGCCATGGACTTCAGGATCACTTGATCAGGTTCCTGAAGGGGAAGCTGCAAGACTTGAGTGGCTTAAGAAGATACGGGGCCCGGGACAGATAAATGACGAAAAAAGACAGGCTCTGATTAAATGGTATGGTGCTGAAAAGGGTAAAAAAGCTAAGATCGCGGAATCTTTCGAGATATGTGAATATGGCAGAAGACCTTCCGACGGGGAGATAAAGAAGTTATTCCCTATGATGGTAAAATAAGTTAATAAACTGAACGATCATGAATAAAATTCTGGTATGTGCACTGTTGCCTGTGATTCTCTCGGCTTGTTCTGAAGAAGCTGCAATTACTCCGGTTGATCTGACCTGTGAGTACATGAAGGATCCTGTGTTGATAGATATCCCTGATCCTAAGTTGTCGTGGATAAATATTGCTGACGAAGGTGACCGGGGGCAGTATCAGACAGGCTGGATTATTCATGTTGCAAAATCGAAAGAAGCGCTTCTTGCCGGAACTAATCTGATATGGACAGGCAGGGGCTTCCGTGACCCACAGTCTGTTAATATAAAATATGCAGGTCAGCCGCTTGAATCGGGACAAAAATACTGGTGGCGTGTTCGTGTTCAGGACAGAAAAAGAAAAATCTCCCGGTGGAGTGAGCCTGCCTGCTGGCAGAC
Organism: Bacteroidales bacterium; assembly: GCA_016936435.1. Classification (GTDB taxonomy): domain Bacteria; phylum Bacteroidota; class Bacteroidia; order Bacteroidales; family VadinHA17; genus LD21. Next base: position 12,910 of record JAFGXX010000199.1, on the reverse strand, counting down.
AGGTTTTCTGGATCCTTCAGAATGGAAAGCCAGGTGGATAGGAGTGCCATGGCAGGGTGAGGAAGCCCTTCCGAAACCATCCGGTCCGGGAGCGAAGATGCCTGCGGAACTTCCTCCTCCGGCGCCATTAATGCGAAAGCCATTCGATGTAAATAAAAAAGTTACCCGCGCAATAGCCTACACAACCGGTCTTGGATATTTTGAACTCTGGCTTAACGGATCAAAAATCGGAAATGATGTTCTTGTTCCAAACCAGACCAATTACGGAAAGCGTCCGAACCTTATCAATGAGAATATTCCCCTTCCCGATAATTTCAGGGAATACCGGGTGATGTATATGGCTTATGACCTGACCGGTCATCTTGTTGAAGGAAGCAATGCAGTAGGAGCCATTCTCGGGAACGGATTCTATAATCCTGCAAAATACTGGTGCGGCGCATACGGCAGCCCGAGGTTCATAATGCAGATGCATATTACCTATGAAGATGGCAGCGAAGAGCTAATAGTCTCCGACGATACATGGAAGGTGTCAAAGGGACCGATATTAATGGATATGGTCTTTTATGGTGAGCATTATGATGCCCGGCTTGAAATACCGGGGTGGTGTTCGCCCGGCTTTGATGATTCGGGCTGGCAGAATGCTGTTTTGAGAAAGGCTCCCGAGGGGAAACTCACTGCGCATACAGCTCAGCCTGACAGGATTATGGAGGTGCTGGATCCCGTAAAGGTTGAAAAACTGGAAGAAGGAAAATACAAAATCGATTTCGGACAGGAGATATCAGGCTGGGTCCGTTTAAAGGATATCAGTGGTGAAGCAGGAAGGAAAATAAACATCAGTTATCTGCAGCCTTTTTCACCCAATGGTGAAAATACCTATATCATGAAAGGAGGCGGACCTGAATCTTATAATGCGAGGTTTACGTGGTTTGTTTTCAGGGAGGTCGAGATCTCAAACTGGCCGCGTGAACTGAGTGCCTCTCAGGTTCAGGCAGAAGCTGTATACACCGCAGTTGAAACGACAGGGAAGTTCACAAGTTCGAATAAGATGCTCGAAGACATCAACAGGATCTGGTGGAGAAGCCAGACCGACAATATGCACGGGGGGATAGCCAGCGATTGTCCTAACCGCGAAAGATCTCCTTATACCGGCGACGGCCAGGTAGCCTGCGTTACGGTGATGCATAACTTTGATGCCAGGGCATTTTACCGGAAGTGGATTGACGACATCATTGGTGCCTCCAATGAGGAGACAGGCTATGTTCCAAACGGGGCTCCCTGGCAGCCGGGCTGCGGAGGAGGAGTAGCCTGGGGAGCTGCCATCAGCATCATGCCGTGGGAGTTCTACCTTCATTACGGAGATGAACAAATTCTAAGAGACAGCTACGATGCAATGAAGGGTTATATCAGGTATATGCTTACATGGACCGATGAAAAAGGCATAATGTTCTCCCAGGCCCCGGGACGGAACGGAAAGCCTCTCAGATGGCTGAATCTTGGCGACTGGGTTGCTCCCTATGCATTGCCTCCCGATAAGATGGTCCATACATTCTACCTGTGGCGATGTGCCGACATCACTTCCGAAACGGCAAAGATACTGGGCCATAGCGATGAAGCAGAACAGTACAGCACACTTGCAGAGAGAACTAAGGCTGCTTTCATGGAGGAGTTCTGGGATGAAACTTCGGGAAGCTACGGTAAATACGGAGCTAATATTTTCGCCCTGAGAATGGGGGTTCCTGAGGACAGAAAAGAAAGGGTGCTCAAAGCTCTCAAAAGTGACATTGAAGCTAACGGCGGACATCTTGACACCGGCATTTTCGGGACTCAGTTCTTCTTTGAGGTGCTGGCTGAAAACGGACTGAATGAACTTGCGTACGGGGCTATGAACCTTAGGACCATGCCTTCATACGGATACTGGCTCGAACAGGGTGCCACAACTTCATGGGAGCACTGGGACCGGGGCGGTTCAGGTAACCACCCTATGTTCGGAGGAGGCCTGGTATGGCTTTACAGGAACCTGGCTGGTATGAAAGCCGATCCCGGATTTCCGGGCTACAGGCATATCATATTCAGACCCCAGCCTGCCGGTGATGTAACAATGGCATCCTATTCCAACCTTACTCCCTATGGCAAATGTTCGGTAAAATGGGAAAAAGGAAATGACAGCTTCCTTATGGAAACAGTGGTTCCTGTCGGTTGCAGGGCTACAGTGTATGTCCCTGCGGAAAACAGGAGTTCAGTGACGGAAAGCGGTAAAAAGCCGGCTGCTTCAGGTGGAGTGAAGTTTAAAGGAATGGAAGAGGGCTATGCTGTTTTCAAAGTCGGTTCAGGACATTATAGTTTTATCAGCAAATAGTATTTAAGAAGCACCTTTGCGACTTTTGCATGTACTCATCCCCCCTCCCGATAGTTATCGGGACCCTTCTCTTGAAAGCAAAAGAAGGGGGAGTAAAGCATCTTGCCCCTCTTTGCGAAGCAGAGAGAGCCTGTTTCGAGACATCGGGAGGCAGGGGTTAGTTCATGTGATTATATGATTGATATCTAAGCATATCAGATATTTTATTATTGAAAACAGACACTCATATAAAAATTTATTTAACCATTTAAAATGAAAAAACCAGGATTCACATTGATACTCTTGTTTATTGTTTCCGGACTTTACTGCCAGACAGCATGGACCCATATCTCCAGTAAAACAGGTGCAATTGAAGTTCCCAATCCGGGAAAACAGCAGACATCAGCAGCCGTTGCCGACTTCAATAACGACGGCATAAACGATTTCTGCATATCCGAAAGGACTAAAGCACCAGGTCTGGTATGGTACCAAAGAACCCAAAACGGATGGAAAAAGCGGGTTGTTGAAGATGCAATATGCTTTATTGAAGCAGGAACAACGACGCTCGACATCGACAATGACGGCGATATGGACATCGTTGCAGGAGGAGAATCAAAAACAAACAATGTATGGTGGTGGGAGAATCCTTATCCCGACTTCAGCAAACCGGCATGGCCAAGATACCTGATAAGAAAAACAGGAGGAAAGAAGGTCCACGATCAGATGGCCGGCGACTTTGACGGTGACGGCAGGACTGACCTCGTTTTCTGGGCCCAGGGTGACCAGACTCTCTATTTCACGAGGATACCTGATGATCCGGTTCTTACTGAAAACTGGAGACTGATACCTGTTTATAAATATTTTAGCGACAGCCAGATGGAGCAGCATGGTACATACCCTTCATGGAAACGGACTAACGAACATGAAGGGCTGGCATCGGCAGACATAGATGGCGATGGCATTAAGGATATTGTCGGAGGAGGCCTCTGGTTCAAATACCTTGGCAGCGACAGGTTCTCTTTCAATGTCGTTGACGGGGCTTACACATTCAGCCGTTCGGCAGCAGACCAGCTGGTAAAAGGAGGACGGCCTGAGATTGTGCTCGTTGTGGGGGACGGAGTTGCTCCAATGTATATGTATGAATATCAAAAAAATACATGGGTAAGGAAAGAGATTGTTGCAAGGGTCAGCAACGGTCATTCCCTTGCGATTGTCGATTTCGATGGAGACGGGAATAATGATATATGGTATGCCGAAATGACCCTGGGAGGTTATAAGGAGGCCGTTAACCGTATTCTTTTCGGTGACGGGCAGGGAAACTTTCCCCGGGATATGATCATCTCAAAAGGTATCGACCTTCACGATTCGGAAATAATAGATCTTGACGGTGACAGTGACCTGGATATACTCGGAAAACCTTATGACGGAGATGCTCCGCGACTGGATATATGGCTGCAAAACGGGACAGGAAAGAAATAATTTGCAATGAAAAACTGAGATGAAAACAAAAAAACATAAGGGAAGACCTGATCTTATAGGAGAACATAAGGTAGGAGATACAGGACAGGCGATATTTGCCGTTCTTTTTGCTGTTGTATATATAGCTGATTCTTTTATTTTTAATTTTTCAACCTGGCTTAATGATATTGTCCCGAATATTATCAGAGTCCCTGCCGGGACAGCAGTATTAATTGTATCGGGATTATTTTCATTCAAAGGGATGAGAATAGTGTTCAATGAAGTGAGGGAGAAACCTGAGTTGTTGCGCAAAGGTGTGTTTTCACTTGTCAGGCATCCTGTCTACCTGGGGGAGATACTTTTATATCTGGGGATGCTTTTTTTCTCTCTTTCAGTTGCCTCGATGGTGGTATGGCTCCTTGCAGTGATCTTCCTGCATTTGATTTCGCGTTATGAAGAAAAGATACTTATTGAACACTTTGGTGAAGAATACCGGATATATATGAAGGAAGTGCCTATGTGGCTGCCAAAAATTTCCGGGCTCTTCAAGAAACGGCAATTATTAATCTAAAGATTCTATGAGAACTTCATTATTCATAATAATCTTACTGTTTCTGCATCAGGGATTTTGCTCCGGACAAAGCCGCTTCTTCAGGCAATATTGGATGGAGTATAACAGCAGCATAAACAACACTAATTCCACCGGCCGGCCTGAACGTCCCCGTGTAGGAGACCGGCGTATGAGCACCGATCCGTCGAACTGGTCAAGGCAGGAAGCACAGGTTAATGGCCTTATTATGATAAATATTCCTGATACGATCCACAATATTGATCATGCAGAGCTTTATCTTGAATTATGGGGAGGGCATCCCGGGACAGCAGGTAAAAGATTTCAGATAAATGGCGGCCAGGTCTATCCCATTCCTGATAAGCCTACTTCTGAACATCATTGTGAATACATTTATCCTGTTATTCCTTTCGATTTCAGGGAACTGGTAAGAGGAAACAATGCAATCCAGTTTGGGTGTGACAGGGGTGCTACTTTCTGGGGGCATTATATTATCGATCAGCTTGCAGTCAGATGCTACCTTAAGGTTGATAATTCTCTCCTGGTCAGAACGGGACTGGACAAATTCCGGGCTGTGCCTTCACTGAAATCAAAAACAATAAGCGACATTGCAGATATTTCGCTAGATTACCCCGTAAATTTCAAGGACCAGATAACTGCCGTACACTATCTGGCAAAATATTCCGGATATGATGAAATTGGCAGCGGAGAGTACAACGGTTGGCACGGTTACACACATGACAGAATTCTTAAAGGTCATCTGGGAACTTCTGATACTGCTCCATTCAGTATTACATGGAATACCTCAATGATCCCTGACCAGTCTGGTCCGATAGCCATCAGAGCACTGATAGAGTTTAAAAACGGACTCTTTTGCTGGTCGGAGACTCTTGATGGACTTACTTTCCCGCTTAACCGGCAGCAAGTTAGTCTGTATTATTGCTCCTTTCTTCCAAAACCCTTCTGGTCGAGGGCTGGACAGCTTAAGACGGCATCATTTCATTTGAAAGATGATATATCTAAAATAGAAAGTGCCGAGCTTCATATAAGGATCTGGGATGGAGGGGAAGGAGAGGTTAAAGAGCCATTTAAGCTGAATGGGGTTCCATATAGTATTACAAGCGGAAAAGCGGTTCACGATCTGGTTTATAAAATTATTAGAATCGATAAGAGAATTCTGAAGCAGGGTTTAAATGAAATGCAGCTATTTTCAGATACAGAACATCATGGTATTGAGGTATGCTGGCCCGGGCCTGCCCTTATCGTCAAATATAAAAGCGCACTATAATGAGATTGAGATTTTTTATTCTGGCCTCCGCAATTGCACCTGCGGCAGCATCACAACAGGCTGCTCCTCCAAATGTCGTTATTATACTGGCCGACGATCTTGGGTATGGTGATATCAGTTGCCAGAACCTGAATTCAAAGATCAGAACGCCATGGATTGACAGGCTCTCCTCGGAGGGCATCCGTTTTACTGATGCCCACAGTGCCTCCGGCGTTTCATCGCCCAGCCGTTATTCTCTGCTGACAGGCCGCTACCACTGGAGAGGGCATCTTAAGACTGGTATCATAAGTCAGTGGGGTGATCCGGCTATTGAAGAGGGCAGAATGACTATCGCTCATATGCTGAAGGGAAAGGGTTATCAGACGGCTTGTATCGGCAAATGGCATCTCGGTCAGAGATGGCCCTTCAAGGCCGGTCTCGGGCAGAATGACAGCTCAAAGATATCCTGGAGCAATATTTCCATGAATGGCAAAGAGAATTGGCAGCCGGATGCATTCGACTGGTCGGTGCCGATCAAAGACGGACCAGTTGCAAAGGGATTTGATTACTACTTTGGTACGGGAACCATCAATTTTCCACCATATACATGGATTGAAAACGACAGGGTGCTGGAGGCTCCAACCGAGATGCTTGATCTGGGGATCCAAAAAACAGGAGAGGGATCGTGGGAGTGTCGTCCGGGTCCTGCCGCTAAGGGATGGGATATTACCCGGGTGCCCGGCACACTTACTGACAAGGTCGTAGAGTGGATCAATGGCAGACGCGGAAAAAGTGAGCCTTTCTTTCTGTATTATGCCCTGCCCTCACCACATGCTCCCATTATCCCTGAAGATGAGTTCAGAGGTACATCGCAGGCAGGCGCCTACGGAGATTATGTGGTTCAGACAGACAGGGCAGTGGGCAGAGTGCTGGAGGCGCTCGGGTTAAACGGATTTGAAAATAATACAATTGTCATTTTTACAAGCGATAATGGACCCGAGACATATGCCTATCCCAGAATTAAAAACTATGGTCACTACAGCATGGGTGACTGGCGGGGCCTAAAGCGAGACCTCTGGGAGGGAGGAACCCGTGTCCCATTCATTGTGAGATATCCGGGCGTAATAAAACCTTCAACAGTCAGTAACCAGCTAATCTGCCAGACTGATATATTGGCAACCGTGGCCTCTTTTACAGAAGCAACCATCCCGGCCGGAGCAGCTGAAGATAGCTTTGATATGTCTGAAGCAATGAAAAACGAATCCTTATCTGAAAATATAAGAGAATCAGTGATATACCATACTATAAATGGTAATTTTGCTATAAGAAAAGGGCCCTGGGTATTGATTGAGTCCATTACAGGAGAGGTCTCTAAGGAGCCGGAGTGGAGAAAAGCAGAGTATGGTTCCGATACCGGCTCAGGCGAAATGGTCCTCTATAATCTTGAATCTGATCCGGGGCAAAAGGAGAATCTGGCCACCCTCTATTGCCAAAAGGCCAGGGAGCTTAGAGATCTCCTTGAGAATATCAGAAATAATGTTTTAAAGACATACTAAAAATATGAATCATTTTACCCTTCCTGCCATAAGGTTTGGGATTGTTGCTGCCGGAATGGCTGGTTTTACGATACTGAATGCACAACAACACAGGCACCCAAACGTTGTTCTGATAATAACCGACGACCAGGGCTATGGTGATTTTGGTTTTACCGGTAATCCTCATGTCAGAACGCCGGTGCTCGACAACTTTGCCCGCGAAAGTATCCGTTTCAGCAACTTCTATGTCTGTCCTGTCTCAGCTCCTACGCGCGCAGCTCTGATGACCGGTCGTTATTCTCTCCGGACGGGTGTGAGGGATACATATAACGGCGGAGCCATGATGGCTGCATCGGAAGTCACAATTGCCGAGCTATTGAAATCAACAGGATATGCAACCGGCCATTTCGGGAAGTGGCATCTCGGGGATAATTACCCCATGCGACCTGTCGACCAGGGATTCGATGAATCGGTAATGCACCTCGGTGGGGGCATGGGACAGCCCGGCGATTTCACAACATGGCCGCGACGCGACAGCAGTTATTTCGACCCTGTACTATGGCACAACGGCAAGCAGGAAAAGTACGTCGGATACTGTACCGACATTTTCACTTCGGCAGCTATGGATTTTATTGAAGAGAACCACAAAAGGCCGTTTTTTTGCTACCTAGCATACAATGCTCCTCATACTCCCCTGCAGGTGCCACAGAAATATTATGACCTGTACCGGGATACTGATCCGGCGAAAGGTTTTGAAAACGATAGCCGGCCTTTTCCGAAGATGAACGATAAAAACAGGGAAGATGCCCGCAGAGTATATGCCATGGTCGCAAATCTCGATGAAAACATAGGAAAACTACTTGAAAAACTCGACGAACTGGATATCGCCGACAATACAGTTGTGATCTTCATGACCGACAACGGACCACAACAAATACGTTACAATGCCGGAATGCGTGGATTGAAGTCATCAGTCTACAGGGGCGGCGTGAGGGTGCCTTTCTGGATAAGATACCCTAAGTGGGGAAGAAGTGATCTTGATATCCGGTCGACAGCTGCCAACATTGATGTTTTTCCCACAATTGCTGATATATGCAATGCAGATGTACCAGCCGGCATAAAACTGGACGGCATAAGCCTCCTCCCTCTGATAAAAGGCGAAGAAAAGGAAGCTCCGGAAAGGACATTGTTTTTCTACTGGACAAGGCACTCTCCCGAGTTGTATAACAACATCGCCCTGCTTAAAGGGAAAGACAAATTAGTTGGTCAGACCGGTTATAATGCAGCCGTTGGTGATTTCCAGCTTTTTGACGTCGAAAAGGATCCTTATGAACAGAATAATATGATCAAAGAATTTCCGGAAAAAGCTGCAGCCCTCAAAGATGAGCTGGAAAAAATGTTTTATGATCTGGCCGGGTCACACAATATGATTGAACGTCCTGTGATTCACGCAGGAACGGAGTACGAGAATCCCGTTTACCTGAACAGAAATGACGCAGACGGGCAGTGGGGCATCTGGGAACAGGAGGAAGTATTTGGTTTCTGGAGGATGAACATAACAGAAGGGCATTATAACCTGAGGTTCAAATTCATCAAAGCCCTTCCCCCGCGAGGAAAGATGATGGTCGAAACAGGCGGTTTTATAAGTCAGTTCACAAATGAAAATGAAAATACCGACCTGATTGAAATGAAAAATGTTTACCTTCCTTCTCTCAAATGTGATTTTGTACCTTTTTATCTGACGGGAGGGAAAAAGATCTTCCCCCTGTATGTTGAAATTGAAAAAATGGAGTGAAAATACGTAAATCATAAACCGCAAAAGAACCCAAAGGGAAATACGCGAAGAACGCAAAGTAATGGAAGTATTATTTCTTTGCGCCCTTTGCGCCAGCTTAGCGGGCTTTGCGGTTAAGAGAATTATTATTACAAACTATAAGTTCGTTTTCTTATGAAAAAACCATGGCTTCTAATAATGCTTTTGCCGTTATTCTGTATTTCGTGCACGAAGGAAACTGAAGGACCATTTTTTGGCAACGGCTTCCATAACGGCTGGGCCGACCAGAATTCCATTGTTATCTGGACAAGGCTCACAACTACACCTGAAATGAACAGGACAGGCCCGAAATTTCTTGTTCCCTCAGCACAGGAGCACAGAAGGCTTGACAAGATTGCCAATCCCGATTCGATATATGCTGCCCAGATACCTGAAGGTTATACACTCGACCAGATGGAGGGCGCCTGTCCGGGCATGCCGGGTGAAGTCAGACTCGTATGCTATCCTCTCAGAAATCCTGAAGAGAGAATAGAACACGAATGGAAAGCCGTTGATAAAGACAGGAACTATACCACCCAGTGGAAGCTTGATGGATTGCATCCCGATACCAAATACATCGTGGAACTGGAAGCCCGCAGGGCAGGGAGAAAAAAAGTTACCGCGACGGCAGAAGGATCGTTCCGGACACCTCCCGGTCGCGATTCCGAGAGGGGAATAAATTTCTGCATAGTCACCTGTCACGATTACCCGCGCAGAGATGATCCGGTGAACGGACATAAGATTTATAAGTCGATGCTTCAGCCTTTTCCTGATTTTCTCGTGCATACCGGAGATATTGAATATTACGACAAGCCGAACCCCTTTGCCCTTACGGAAGAACTGATGAGATTTAAATGGGACAGGATCTTTGCCCTGCCGAATCAGCGTGATTTCTACAGGCAGGTGACAACCTATTTCATGAAAGACGACCACGACGTTCTGCGAGACGATGCATATCCGGGGATGCTTTACGGAACAGTTGCCTGGGAGAGAGGACTTGAAATATTTGATAAAGAACAATTTCCTTCAAATGATCTTCCATATAAGACCATAAGATGGGGAAAGGACCTGCAGATATGGATAATGGAAGGGAGGAATTTCAGAAGCCTTAACAGTGACCCCGACGGTCCGGGTAAAACTATCTGGGGGAAAGAGCAGAAAGAATGGCTTTTCAGTACACTGAAAGAGTCGGATGCTGCCTTTAAACTTGTCATCAGCCCGGCGCCGGTTCTGGGTCCTGACCGCAATAGCAAGAAAGATAACTATTCAAACAGCAACTTCAGACATGAAGGTGACGAGATTAGAGAATTCCTGAAGCAGTTCGATAATGTTTTTATCTGTAACGGCGACCGTCACTGGCAATATGTGACTAATATTCCGGGTACTACACTCTGGGAATTCGGTACCGGAGCCGGTTCAGATTCACATGCAGAAGGCTGGAAACAAAGCGATGTAAGACCGGAACACAGATTTCTGAGGGTGAAGGGCGGATATCTCCAGGGATCTGTATATCGCGAAAGCAATGTGGTCAGGATAGTTATGCGCCATCGTGATGTTGATGGTAATATAGTTCATGAAGAACAGTTTGAAAGGAAATTAAGTAATTGAAAAAATCAATAATCCTGAGAAAAATGAAACCAAAGATTCCTGTTTTCGTCTTGTTGCTGACAATTTCTTTTTTAGTATCAGCGCCTCTACAACTTTCTTCACAAGCCAGAAAAAGCAAAGTCAAAGCCGTCGAAGTAAAAAATCCGGTTCCCGATGGGACGGAAAGAGCTAAACTGTTTACGGAGCATGAAAAAATGAGGGAAACATCTCCATGGAAAGAACTTCACTGGCAATATATCGGCCCCACAAATATAAGCGGAAGATGTACCGATGTTGAAGCTGTATCACCCAGAGGCAGTCAGTACGTCATCTGGGTTGGATCTGCCAGCGGAGGAGTATGGAAATCGGTAAACGAGGGGACGACTTTCGAGCCTGTCTTCGATAAGATGCCGACAGCCTCGGTCGGAGATATTGCAATTGACCCACACAACAGCGACGTGGTATGGGTTGGAACAGGCGAAGCTAACATCTTCAGAAGTTCCAATTCAGGATGCGGGGTCTTTAAAACCACCGACGGAGGAAAGACATGGGAACTTAAAGGACTTGAAAACACCCTCACCATAGCCAGGATAAGAATAGATCCTTCCAATACCGATATAGTCTATGTTGCTGCTACCGGACATGAGTGGACGCCTAACGAGGACAGGGGGCTGTTCAAAACTACCGACGGAGGAAAGACCTGGAACAAAGTGCTTTATGTAGATCAGAATACAGGAGTGTCAGATGTGGTACTTGATCCCCGCAACCCTCAGACTGTCTATGCCACAACATGGGAGAGGATGCGTCTGAAATGGAATGACCCCAGAACCTATGAAACAACACGCCATAGCGGGGTATGGAAATCTGCTGACGGCGGACTCACATGGAAGCAGATCAATGAGGGCCTTCCTTCCCCTCAGCACAGAGGGCGCATAGGTATTGACCTCTGTATTTCAAATCCCGACGTGCTGTATATCCTTCTCGATAACTACGAAATTGCACGTAAAGCTGAACCCGGAGCCCTGGATTCGTACGGAAGACAAAGAAAGGATGTGATCAAAGGAGCAACCATATACAGGTCGGATAATGCAGGTTCAGCGTGGAAGCAGGTAAGCGGTCTGACAGATGAAACAAAGGCTTATATGGAACGTCATTCTTCAACCTATGGATGGGTTTTCGGACAGATACGTGTTGACCCCCGCGACGAAAATACCATATATTCGCTTGGGATACAGCTTCACCAGTCGACCGACGGAGGAGCAACATTCAAATCACTGAGAGGCCCTCATGCCGACCACCATGGCCTCTGGATCGACCCCGCCAACAGCAATTATATCCTGAATGTCCAGGATGGGGGACTGACCATCTCATACGACAAAGGTGCGACATGGAAATACCCGATTAAGGAACTTCCCCTGGCACAGTTCTACAATGTGGCATACGACTTCAGTATGCCTTTCAGGGTCTTCGGATCGATACAGGATCATCACAGCTTTTACGGTACTGTAAACCTTGCGGCCGGCCGTAACAGGGTCAGACCGGTAGAATTTACAAATACGCTCGGTGCAGAAGGAACTACCCATGCAATCGATCCGACCGATAACAACACTGTATATGCAAGCACCTTCTATGGTGCCCTGGCACGTGCCAGCCTGGATAACTATCCTGCAGGAAGAAAACAACTGCTTCCTCCCCGGTATAAGGAAGAGCCCCTTTTAAGAGGTCAGTGGGTGGCCCCTACAATAGTCTCCTCTCACAACCCCGATATCATCTATCATGGTATGCAGTATGTGATGATGTCGCGCGACAGGGGCAACACCTGGGAATTTATAAGTGATGACCTGACTTACAATGACCCTTCGAAAATGGGAGATATCAATTATCAGACTATTCAGACAATTGATGAATCACCACTGAGGGCGGGACTGCTTTATGCCGGAACTGACGACGGTCGTGTGTGGAGGACAAAGGATTTCGGGAAGACATGGAATGAGATACGCAGCGGAAAGGTGCCTCAGAGGTGGGTTTCACGCATAGTCGCTTCAAAGTATGATCTGGGGACAGTATACATGACGCAGACCGGGAGAAGGGATGATGATTTCCAGGTATACGTATGGAGATCGACAGATTTTGGCGATACATGGGAGGATATCTCATCTAACATCCCTGTCGGGCCGGTTAACGTCATAAGGGAAGATCCGGTAAAGAGGGGGATACTATATGCAGGTACTGATGCTGCTGTTTATGTCAGCACCGACAATGGAGCCAGGTGGGAAGTTCTGGGAGATCTTCCTTATGCCTATGTGCATGATCTGCAGATACATCCGCGTGACAATATGATCATCAT
>JAFGXX010000198.1 GCA_016936435.1 Bacteroidales bacterium | reverse complement strand
TTATCATACTTCGGAAGACCTTGCAAACAAATGCGATCCTACACAGCTTAAAAGGGTTTGTTTCATCGGTGCTGCTGCAGCCTATACAATAGCCCTCGCAAAGGAATCTTCAGCCATTGAAATAGCCGGAGAAGTTACAGGCAATGCTTCTGACCGTATAGGAAAACAGCTGCAACGTGCAATAAACGAGCTTGAGTCGGCCGACAAAAACACTTTCGGGGCTATATATAAAAAGACCAGGGGCTATATCGAAGCTGCCGTCATAAACGAGAAAGCCACCCTGGCTTCAGTGGCGGAACTTGATCCGGGTTCAGGGAATTTAAAAAATGTACTTGCGAAATTAACTGCTTCCGTCGACGGAACAGGTGAAAATGCCCTGCTGGGTCTTGACAGCTTTGCAGAAGCAAAAGCAAAATCCACAGGGCTTACAGGGATATCACTGAAACCTTCAAAGCTTGAAATCCAGGCTGCCGGCATCGTCCCGAAACCGACCGCACTGATAACTGAGAATGGCTACAGAGGCTATACTCAGATAATAAGCAGGGTAAGTGAAGATGTAAGGAACAGGTACCCTCTCGGGCGAGGCAGAATGGACACAAACGAAATCGGAAGGTTGTGCAACGGGAAAAACAGCGCTCTCGACATAAAGAAACTTCTCGACACTCAGATGAATTCCGGAGAAGCCGACCTTCAGAGTGTTATAAACTACATATATCTGCTTAAGGAAGCCGGCCTGGTTACCCTCTAAAAACTGGCTCTGTGGTTCTCTGTGATTTCTCTGGCTTTCCTCTGTGTAACAAAAGAAAATTAAGAACTTACACGGGGGAGAGCCGGAGTAGTCACAGAGTGACACAGAGTTTTATTTCTTATAAACCCAGAGAATGGATTGCCTTAGCAGTTTTCTGAAGTTTGGGTTTTCGAAAGTGGGAGCATCATGTCCGCTTTGCAGAACTACTATTTTCGATTTGCCGAATTTCTTCGTCCACCCGATAACTGTTGTGCTGGTTGGTTCATCGGTGGTCAGCAGGGGTGTAACATTCTCATCAACATAATAATCCTTGTAGGTCTCATCAAAAATCTCGAAATCCTGAATCCCTTTTGTAACAGGATGCCGTGGATCAACAATCTTGACAGTAAAACGGAGGTCATGAATGTAGGAAGAGGGCTTAAATACTATACCTCTGTAGGTTGTTTCTTTCAGGAAATATTTGCCGCCGATGATTTCCCAGTATCCCGGCCAGTCGTCGAAGGCACATATACTGTGATGCAGTGCAACAACTGGTTTCTCTTTCCGGATACAATCTTCTAAAATAACCGATTGTTCATCGGTTATTGTCTGCCACATATGGTAGAAGACAAGAACATCGTATTTATCCCTGTTTTCAGGCAGGAACATCTCATAAGCTGCCGGAAATTCTGCAACCTGCCATACGATTACGGGGCTAAGGCTCTCAAGCATGAGGTTGAACTCTTCCTTGTTGTAGCCATGTCCTCCTGTTATTACGAGGATACGAACCGGTTTTGCCGCGAACACGTCAAAAGACAAAAAAGTTAAAACAGAAAAGAGGGCTATCGTTTTAAACATTAACTGATTGATTAAAGTTTAGCTCACTCCTTTGGGGGAGAATAATCCGTTCTCAGCACCCTGAATTCAGTTCTGCGGTTTATCTGATGAGCTATCTCCTTCTGCTCCTCATTGGGAAGGCTGTTTATATAAGCCTCGGTAAGTGTTGTACCTGTCTTCAGGAAAGGAGCCTGCTCAGCAATCTCCGCGTCGACGACCTTGGGATTCGACTCACCATAGCCTCTGGCTGAGAGGCGGTCGGGTTCGATGCCTTTCTGAATCAGGTATTCTACAACCGACTGAGCTCTTTTCTGCGACAACTCATAGTTATACTCATCTGTATCGCGCGAGTCGGTATGCGACATCAGTTCTATCGTAACCTTCGGATTGTCATTCAGGGTTTCAACAAGTTTGTCGAGCGACACCATCGATTCGGGGCGCAGGTCCCACTTATTGAAATCGTAGAAAATATTGGGCAGCTCTATCGGCCTGTCAATAGCTGTCAGCAGGATGGTCACCATGAAGTCGCGGCTTCGTTCCTGCCCTTTGGTTGTTTCCTTCTCCTTGCCGTTCAGGTAGCCTTCTTTCTGAGCAAGGAAAATATAATCGACATCTTCGCGGAGGGCGAACCTGAATTCGCCGCCGTTACCGGTTTCCGCCTGGAGGTTGTTAGCGTCGCTTGCAATGAGCATTACCGTTGAACCTGCGATGGCTGATCCCGTCTTTTCATCCCTTACAAGGCCGGTTACATTGAATTTCAGGGGAGGGAACTCGAAAGCATACAGCTCATCATTGCCCCTCCCCTTGCGTGTTGAACTGAATATCCCCTTTTCACTGTCATTTTCGAAGGTAATGGCAAAATCGTCGGCATTGGTGTTTATGGGTGCTTTCATGTTTGTTACCACCCAGGATCCGTCGGGCTGCAGGACTGCCCTGAATATATCGAGTCCGCCCATTCCGATATGCCCGTCGGATGAAAAATACAGAGCTCCGTCGGACCTCATATAAGGGAATAGTTCATTTCCATCGGTATTGACATCGGGGCCTGCATTTACAGGAGCCGACCATGCATCACCTGCAGCAGAACGGGTTACCAGCCAGATGTCCTTTCCCCCGAATCCGCCTTCCTTTTCAGAGACAAAATACAGTGTAAGTCCGTCGGGCGCAAGAGCAGGATGAGCGGCCACCAAAGAGTCGGCGAATATCCCTATGTTTTTGGGATCGTCCCACCGGTCGGCAGATTTTTTTGAGTACATTATAACACAGCCTTTCTGTTCCCTTTTACCGACTTCACACCTGGTAAAATAAACCTCTTTGTAATCGGATGAGAAAGAAGGTGTTCCATCTTCAAATTCACTGTTTATCCCATCAACGGGGACAGGTGTGCTCCATTTCGATTTTTTATCTATACGGCTTTCGAAGATATCGGTATATCCCTGGCCTGTGGCTCCGTGTTTTTTATTGCCGGCGGCATCGTCGCGGGAAGAGGTAAAATATACCAGTCCGAAATCATCGCGCGCGTAGGCAGGGCCAAAATCAGCTTCTCTTGAATTAAGGTCTTTAAGTTCTTCGACGTTATATGGTTCGGGGTTTCGCTGCCATTCGAGAGCCAGTTCACAGGCTCTTATCTCCTGGTCGGCGCGGGCATCGGAAGGGGCTATCTGCTTGTATTTTTTCAATTCATCGATGGCCTGCTGGTATTTCCCGTTTTTCTTCATTGAAAGTGCAAGCCAGTACTGGGCTTCAGGTCGTGGGTAAGATGACCTTACCGCAAGCTTATACCATGTTTCTGCATTCCGGGGGTCATTTGTAAGACGGTAACATTCGCCAACCATGAAGCTAATATCGGCTCTTACCGATTTGTCGGCTCCCCGGGTGCGTGAATAGGAATCCTTGAACTGGTCGATTGCCTCAAAATATTCACCGGCCTCGAAAGCAGCATAGGCTCTTTCAGCTTTCTTTTTCTGACCGTTTAAATCAGGAAGCGCGATCAGAAGAACCAGGAATATCAACCATATCGATCTTTTCATGCCAGCCGGGTAATATCAGACCTCAAAAATAATAATTTAAAGCTAAACCTTTCCATTACTAACGGCACGCTTTGCACAAATATTATAAAAGAGAAAGCGCGGATCCTTTGTATAAAGGTCCGCGCCTTGAAATATGCCTCAGAACATACATGGACTTACATCCCAACCCTAACCTATCTTGTGAAAAGAAGTTCCCTGTACTTCGGGAGAGGCCATATCTCATTATCAACGATCAGCTCCAGTTTGTCAATGTGATATCTTATCTCGTCGAGATAAGGTTTGACGTTTTTCTCATAAGCCATGGCCTTTTTAAATGAATTTTCGATGACATTGGCTTTTTTACGTTCTTCGACCATTTCATTAACAAGCCTCTTTACATGAGAAATATGATCAGATATGTCGGAGATCATCAGCTTGCGGGCATTTGCCATCTTCTCAAATTCATTGTTAGAAAAGACTTCCTTCAGTCCTCTCACATTATCAAGAAGAGATGTCATATATCTGATGGCAGTCGGGACGATATGGTTAATTGCCAGGTCGCCAAGTACCCTTGCTTCAATCTGGATCTTTTTGGTAAACTTGTCATATTCAACGTCAACGCGACTCTCCAGCTCTTTTTCTGAAAAGATACCCGTTCCTACCAGTACTTCCTTTGAAGAAGGAGAGAGGTACATGCTGATGGACTCGGGAACGCTTTTGATATTGCAAAGGCCTCTCTTCTGAGCTTCCTTGTGCCACTCACGGCTGTAATTGTCACCTTCAAAGAGTACTCTCTCAGATTCAAT
>JAFGXX010000029.1 GCA_016936435.1 Bacteroidales bacterium | reverse complement strand
CCGAAGAAATAATCATTGTTAATTATGGGGGATGTGTTTTCCTCGAACATATCTATTAACAAAACATCTCCGAAGTACCAGCTAGTGCTGAATTTTATTTTCCTGCGATCGCTGACCATATACAACAAGGGGATGTCTGTCCCAAGGTGAACTTCTATAAAAGGTCTGTCGTTATATCCGCTTATATAGTAGTTGTTGTCCAGTTTATTTATACTGGCAAGTTCGCTTTTTACAATTGTGCTTCTTACTTCTGACAGGAAGGGTCTCAGGATATTGGATTGCCTGAAAAAATAATATTCATTCTCCTGCGCTGTCCCGGATATTGCGAAAATTGTGCAGAGATACAGGACAATAAAATATTTTTTCACTAATGCCTGAAGGATTTATTGTAAAGGTAATTTTAATGATGATAACATACAGATTATCTCAGGTTCATGGAATCATTGACTTTTTTTGTCAGCTGGTCAATTTCCAGGGATGCTGTAAAGGTGCTGTCCCTGATCATTGTTAAAAGAGAGTCTGCAGAGGCGAATTTACCCTGCTTGAACAAGCCCACGCTCTTAAGGAAAAAGAAATCATAATTCCATACGTCAGGATTCTTCTCCTGTATGCTGGTAAGAAGTTGCATTCCTTCATCAATATTTCTGTCGTTGTTTATCAGTAAGCGAGCCAGATAGTACTTTCCGGCATCACTCCCGGGATCCAGCTTAATTGCGTTCCGGAGTATCTCCTCCCCTCGCTCCGGGTTTTTAGCATTGGCATATAAATTTCCAAGCCATCTTTCCTTCACGCCTTCTGACCAATTCTCACGCTCAGGGTTAATAAGATATTTTGCAATTAATTCTCCGGCCATTACCGAATCACTTTTTTGTATTGTATTCCTGATCTGCAAATATTCTAAACTGGCGCTCTCAGGACATAACAACAGCCCCTGCCGTAGGATTTCCTCTGCTTTGTCAAATAAATTAAGAGAATTGCAGCAATTAGCATAATGATAATAATATCCAGAATTCTTCCAATCCTCATCCCATTCTGAACTTATCTTTTCGATACGTTCAAACATTTTCAACGCTTTTGCTGGTTTATTGAAAATCATATATGTCATTCCTATATCTAACCAGAAAGACCTTGATCTGATATCAGATTCTTCAAGAAGGTCACAATATTTTAAAACATCTTCAGTGTTTTTTGTATTATAATAAGCATGCCACATCTCAATCCACAACAGATAATCCCCGGACAGCTTATCACGGGCATCGTAAGCTTTCTGTGTCCATAATGCCGCCTGCTTTCTGTATTTCAGATCCTCATGAACAGCCAGCCCGTCATAGGCCAAAGCAATGTAAAAGGAAGCAAGAACAGATGTTGAGTCCAGTTTACAGGCGTCAAGGAATAAAGATAATGCAGATTTGTAATCTGATTTTACGATTGATTGCATGCCTTCAATATATTTCCTGTAGGCTTCAGAGGAAGAGGATATTGCATCACCGTATTCATTTCTCGTCTTATTTTTAAGTGCCTTTATTTCCAGGAAGTTGCTTAATCCGTCTGACAGTGTGTCAGCTATATATTTAATGCTGTTCACGTCACCTTCTGAGCTTCCGGTCCAGAGCAATGCATCACTTTTAGTATCGATAAGTTTAACAAGGGCGAGTATTTTATCTCCATACTTCTGGAAGCTGCCAGTAATATAATTACCTGCTCTCAGCCTGATAGCTGCTTCTCTTGAAGACGAGGGAACAAGCGTAAGATTTTTTGTTTGTCTGATACTTTCATATATTTCGTTCATGGTACGGGAATTCTGTACTGAAAGTTCATTTGAATTTGCCAGGTTATTTCTCAGCAATTCAGGAATTCCCACTTCCAGCCAGTCAAGTGTGGTATCATTGGAGTTGTTCTCAAAATCATTAACTGCGATAGATATTTTTCCGTCAGGATCCTCTATGATTTTGTTCCAGCCTGTCTTAAAAATATCCGGGAAGACTGTAAAAACAAGTATCAGTATCAGAACTGCAGCAGCCAGGGCAGCAGTAAAGATCTTTTGACTGGCTTGTTTTTTTTGTTTTGCCTGCGATGTACCAAATCCTGAGCCTGACTCCTCCAGAGTCCTTAATATGTCAACAGGTCCTGTTAATGATGGGATTGTGTCCGGGCTGATACTTGAGATGATCTCCTTTATAGCATTTGCTACCTTATTTATCTGGTCGCGGTAAAATGTTTTATTTAAGTTATCGTTGGGGTGATCTTCAATGGGCATCAAGGGGCGGTTCACCCCGGAAGAGGTCCTGAAAACAAAATCCACTGCCCGCAGAATCCCTCCGGTTTCTGTTTCAAAGAGTTTTATATCTTCAGGATCAAGATCATGAATCCGTATCGGGAGAATCCTGCTTGCAACATTCCCGCTCTTTAATTTCACATCCCTGCCCAAAAGATCATTAGTGACCATCTGTAAGAATGTCAGAAACTCATATTGCCAGGCATAGCTGTTAGGATCGCAATAGGTCTGTGATAGAATCGGGATAAAAATAAGGCACTTTAATTTGCCCTCAAGGCTTTTTTCCACATCGTGTGTTTCCTGAAGACGGTCATGAGGGTTTTCATCGAAGTAGACAGAGACATCCTCCTTAAAGGTAGCTTCCAGCTCAGTTTTCAGAGACTCAACAAATTTGCTCACCCACCTGTCACCTTTGTTGTCTTTCTGACGGTAGCTGATGAAGATATCATAGTTGTATTCGGGGATCAGACTGGCCATTCAGATAGAGATTTTTATAAATTTAGAAAAGAAATGTATGCGAGTCAAATTTATTTTCATTTCCTTCCTGACCAAAAGACCCTAAGACCAGAAGACCAAAAGACAAGATAAGTGT
>JAFGXX010000197.1 GCA_016936435.1 Bacteroidales bacterium | reverse complement strand
TGGGATGTACAGCTCGTTAAATATGGTACGACTGTTTACAGCGAAAGAAAAAGCCTGGTAAATGAACTGGTGCCCGTGTTCAGGGAGTATTATGCGATGATAGCTTCAGGGAAAGAAGAAGTCAGACTGTCATACAAATCTCATCTTGATGAAAGAGATTTTGCTGAGGCCCTCATCGAAAATGTCTCAAAGGACAGGGCTCTGGAATATACGACCACAGGTATACACAAAGATGATCTTTTACTTGAAATGGATGATCATTCTGTCAAAATCCTTGGTTCACAGGGACAGCAAAAGTCCTACCTGGTAGCTCTGAAACTGGCAAAATTCGATTATATAAGCCGCAAATCGGGTATCGTACCCATACTTCTACTCGACGATATCTTTGATAAATTTGATGCCGAAAGGGTGGAACAGATAATCAGGCTTGTTGGTAATCACCGGTTCGGACAGATATTTATAACCGACACTCACCAGAACAGGCTTCATGAAATTCTTTCATCACATGATACCGATTACAGACTTTTCAGGATAAAAGATAACTCTGTGGCAGAGATTATTCAAAACGGCAGGGCTGAAAAATGAGAAGAAGCAGGACCATATCACTGGCCGAGGCTGTTCAGGATTATCTGAAGGAGATGAAGCTTGACGGTAAACTGAGAGAGACAGGTATACTAAATTCGTGGGAGGAGATAGTAGGTAAGGCAATAGCTTCAAGAACGACTCAGATATACATACGCGACGGAATAATGCATGTTAAGCTTAGTTCCTCCGTGGTAAGAAATGAGCTCCTTATGCTGCGACGTTCCCTGGTTGACAAGATAAACGAAAAAGCCGGAGCCGAAATAATAAAAGATATAGTTCTCAGATAGATATTATTGAATCTTTAGAGATACTGAATGACTTTCTGAATGATTTTCCTGAAATGAAGCTGTAGCTGACACCATTATAAACAAGATTTACCAGGTTGTTGTCAATCTTCAAAGTAATAAGGGCTTCCTTATCCCTGTTTAAAATATGCCCTGCAAGCAAAAAGGCTTTTTCCACACCGTCGCCTCTTCTGAAGTTCCATACCTCGTCGGGCATCGCAAGTCTGTTGCCGTCGTAAATTGACTCATCCGGCAGGGATCTGAGTATTTCGTGGATTTGCCCGAGATTTCTTTCTCTCATTTCTTCAAAGGAAACCGGATTTCTTTCTATAGCCGCCCTGATAAATGGACGCCAGTCGATACTGTCCATCTGCCTGTACACATAAAGGGTGAGGAGCGACATCTCCGACTCACCGGCAGAACGGGAAATAATATCTATGATCTCTTCACGTGAATGTTGTATGGAAAGGTGCGGGTGTGGCAGGACTGTGAATTGTTTATCGGCTGAAGGAAGTCGCGGCTCGGTAATTGTAAACCTTCTCAGGTCGGAGAAGAGTTCCTTAATATTTTCTTCTGCTATCTCTCCTTTTACTTCCATGAACCATTGCCCGATCTTTTCTAATGATTGCCCGGGATTTTCAACCAGCATCTCTTCTACACTGTTCAGTAAAATCCTGCCGGGGACAGGACTCAGATGAAATTCTTCCCCATCGATCTCCCTGATAAGCTGCTCACGGGTCTCTCTTGATACGCTGAAGCGGCTTGTGTGCTCATACTCAAACATTTTATCGAGAGGTATATATCTTTTCACACCCGAACATTCACACATAAACTGGAACAATGATTTATAAACCGGCTTAAACCTGAGGAAGTTTATAAAGATATGCTCGGTAAGCCCCGTTACAAGGAAATCCTTTAGCATGACTGCAAAATGATCATAAGCTTTTTTGTCGATAGTTGCCTCACTGTAAAGGATATGGATGTGGCCGCTAATGTGTGAAACAACAGTTATTCTCTCATTTTCAAGAGCTCTCCTGGCTTTCTCCGAAAGAGCTGTTCCGTTGAACCACATGTTTTTGGTTACTATCCTCCTGTTGTTGGTAATTAATCCCTCCTTTTCGGTAATGAAATTCTGTGAGTGAAGTGGTGTGGCGATAAGGAAGATCTTCTCAAGGGGTATCCTTCCCACAACGAACATGGCAGCCGCATAGAGTGACGACAAAGAAACGCATTCGCCGGCTCCTGTGGTAAAATTATCCCTGTGCCTGAAAGCTGTCATCGCTTCAACCGTTTCTGTCTTCCAGTAAGGAATTACTTCAGTGTCATATTTGTCGAGCCCGAAATGTTTTCTTATGTCGATATCGAAATAATACCTGTCGCCCTCGTAGCCAAAAAGCGCGTTAGATTGTTTCAGCATCCCGGTGTCGAAGAAATCTTTGAAGCGTTCTATTTCCCGCGTCCTGGTTGTAAGTCCCCAGGTGGCCAGGTCGAGGTTGAAAACATAATTCTGTATGATATACTGTTTGATCCTGTTGATTTTATAAGTGAAGCTCTTCTTTTCAATACCGTTGAACCATGGATCTTCTCTCCATTTCCAGATCAGGGGCGACATAATATTTGCAAGGACAAGAGGGTAGAAGAGGTCGGGGAATATGAAGATCTCCATGTCGGAGAGGGTGAAGGCTGAAGAATATTTCTCAAGGGTTTTCCTGTCGTGGAAGTCTGCAGTGATTTTTCTTTTCATATAAAAAAATTCCGGATCGTGCAAAGCTAATAACACCATCCGGAAATTAAAGTTTAATACAAAATTTATTAATCCGGGTATTTTTCAGAACCTTTCGAAGCCCGAAAAGAACAGATCGGCCTCCCTGACTGCATTTTCATCGCAGTCGGATCCGTGTATGGCATTCATCTGCACCGACACTGCATATAATTTTCTTATGGTACCGGCCTCAGCTTTTTCAGGATCAGTGTCACCGATCAGCCTTCGGAACTCTTCAACAGCATTTTCATGTTTAAGGATCATAACGAACACGGGGCCCGAGGTCATAAAACCGATAAGACCTTCATAAAAAGGTTTGCCCTTATGCACTTCGTAGAACACCTCGGCCTGTTTCCTCGATATTCTGACCATCTTCAGGGCTGCGATCTCAAAGCCGGCTTCATTTATAATGGCAAGTATAGGACCTGTTTTTCCGGTCCTGACCGCATTGGGTTTGATAATGGAAAGAGTGAAGTTTCCGCTCATAAATAAGATGTTAAGTGTGCCGTAAGGTTTACGTCCCTTAAGGAATATTCATTATATTTGACCACTCATCAACAGCAGTAAAGGTGCCTGAACCATTCAAATATACAAAAGAATTAATAAAATTATTAAAAGCATCGGAGAATATATTGCTGATAAGTCACATCAACCCCGACGGCGATGCAATAGGCTCTCAGCTGGCTCTGTGGCACTATCTTAGCGGGACAGGGAAGAATGTTACCATGATGACACCCAACTACCTTCAGGAGTTCCTTAAGTGGATGGAAGGATCAGACCAGGTAAATGTATTCATCCGCAACCGCTCGAAATGCCGTAGTCTTATCAGTGCAGCCGACCTGATCGTGATGCTCGATTTCAACCATTCAAACCGTCTCGGCGAAGCTGAAAAGCACGTTCTTGCATCTGATGCCAAAAAGGTGGTTATCGATCACCACACTGATCCGGAGGCTTTTACTGACCTGCTGATATCTGATCCTTCAGTTTGCTCAACTGCTGAAATGGTATACCGGATAGTGACTTATATGGACGGCTCTCCATTCAGGAACAGTAAATTTGCTGAGGCTGTTTATGTAGGTATTATAACCGATACCGGCAAATTCGACCATGGAAGCTATTCAGGAGATACCTTCAGGATAGTGGCCGACCTGCTTGATACGGGTATCGACCGGTCATCAATCAATGATCTTATCTACAACAACTTCTCAGCTGAAAGGATGAAACTCATGGGCTATGCCCTGAATGAAAAAATGGTGATCCTGTCTGAATATCAGACAGCATACATATCCCTTTCGGCTGATGAACTTAAATCCTATAGCCACATAAAAGGCGACACCGAGGGCTTTGTCAACATGCCTCTGTCTATTAAGGGTATCATTTTTTCAGTTCTTTTTATTGAAAAGGAAGGTTTTGTAAAAATGTCTTTAAGATCGAAGGGTAATTTCCCTTCAAATGAAATAGCATCGCGATTTTTTAACGGTGGCGGACATCTGAATGCCTCCGGAGGCGAATTTTATGATACCCTTGAAAATACCATTAACTATTTTCTCAGGATTCTCGGTGAGAACTTTGCCGTTCTGAATAAACCAGTTTGAGAAATGATCGTCAGATTATCATTAATTATTCTTTGCTTTTTTAACATAGCGTCCTGTAAAAGTGGTACGGGAAGTGTAAGACCTGACGGAAAACCAGGGAAAAAAGAGATGACCGAACTTAACAGGTACCTGGTGGTGAAAGACCGTGAAAGAATTCAGAACTATATCGAAAGGAAGGATCTTAAAATGCAGGAGACCCCCTCAGGATTATGGTACATGATCAGGTCGGAGGGAAGCGGTGAAAGGTTTGCTGATAATGATGTTGTCGTACTGGAATACAGGTGCACCCTCCTCGACGGGACTTTCTGCTATTCTTCCGACGATTCGGGTCCCTTGGAAGTGGTTTTAGGGAAAAGCCGGATCGAATCAGGTCTCGATCAGGGTCTCAGGATGCTCAGACCCGGAGGATCGGCAGTTTTTATACTACCACCTTTCCTGGCCTGGGGTTTTCCCGGTGATGGGAAAAAGATCCCTTCAAGGGCTGTCGTTGTGTATGAAATAGAAAAGGCAGATCTTCTTCATTAGCGGAGTACAAAGATCACCAGCCTTTTATGCAGGACGGGAATATCTTTCTTCCATTCGGCAATCTTCTTCGTTCTTATATATTCGCCCGGCAGGGTAAGGTCTGCGGCAACAGACAAAAGCGTATCGCCGCTGCATACAGCCAATATGGCCTCAAACAATTTCTGATTACGGTAAGGTGTTTCTATGAATATCTGCGAATATCCTTCCCTGGCTTTTCTTTCAAGCTCTTTAAGTTTCCTGATCCTCTCTCCGTCTTTGACAGGAAGGTAGCCGTTGAATGTGAAATTTTGTCCGTCGAGTCCCGATGCAATGAGCGCAAGTAAAATGGATGAGGGTCCGGTCAGGGGGATAACCTGAACCTGCTTTGAATGTGCGGCCATGATAAGTTTTGACCCGGGATCGGCTATCCCCGGCATCCCCGCTTCACTCATAATACCCATATCGCTGCCTTTCAGTACCGGTTCAATAAGACTCTCCGCCTCCCTGTCGTCAGTATGTTCACTCAGTTCATGGAACTCGGTTGAATCAACAGGAAAATCACTGTCGATCATCCTCAGGTAGCGCCTTGCACTCCTGATGTCTTCAACGGCAAAACAACGCAGCTTCCTGGTAATTTCAAGACAACCCTGTGGTATCACCGACAAAAAGTCATCACCTCCCAGGGTTACGGGTATCAGGTAGATCTTTCCTTTCACGGATGATAAAGTTTATCAAATATAGAAAAAATACCGTCTGATTATAATACGATCATAGTTGCCTGTCTGCAATTTTTGTAATAGGTTTGTCGTGAAAAACCTTAACATTGAAAATAACTTTCCTGGGCACAGGTACTTCTCAGGGCGTTCCGGTAATAGCGTGTGAATGCCCGGTCTGTCTTTCCGAAGATCCCCGCGACAAACGTCTCAGGACATCAGTTCTGATCGAGACAGCGGAAGTAACACTGCTGATCGATGCCGGACCCGATTTCCGGCAGCAGATGCTGAGAGAGAATGTCAGGAAGCTGGATGCCATTCTGATAACCCACGAGCACAAAGATCATATTGCCGGCATGGACGACGTGAGAGCCTTCAATCACAAGAGTCAGCAAGCTGTCGACGTTTTCGCGGAAGAGAGGGTACAGAAAGCAATACGGCGCGAGTTTTCCTATGTCTTTTCAGAATACCAGTATCCGGGAATACCAAGAATGAGACTTCTGGATATCCCCGATTACAGCTTCAATGTTAAGGGAATTGACGTTCTTCCTGTCAGGGTACGTCACATGAACCTTGAAATATATGGATTCAGAATAGGCAATTTTGCATATATCACCGATGCAAACTATATTCCCGAACAAAGCAAGGAGAGATTGTTTGGTGTTAAGTATCTGGTGATAAACGCCTTGCGAAAAGAAAAGCACATATCTCATTTTTCCCTGCGCGAAGCTGTTGACTTTATCAGGGAAATTGCGCCAAGAAAAGCTTTCATCACACATATAAGCCATCAGATGGGCCTTCACAGCAAAGTCTCCGAAGAACTTCCGCAGGGTATCGTGCTTGCCTACGATGGTCTGAGCTTTGAATGTGACGATTGACTCATCGGTAACGGCTGTTCCTGTAGCTTTTATAGAGTTTTTTCTGATAGTGGGGCGAATAAAAGAACCTGTTCCTCCCCAGCTGTGTGGTATTAACCCTTGAAGCCTGCTTTCTCTTCTTCGTCCAGTTACTCTTTTGCGTTGATGCACATGACGTGAAGATTGCAATAATAAGTAAGATGAAAGAATACTTTAATATCCGGGCAACTTTCGACATGCTGTAAGATTAAAATCAGAGTATCTTATAAAGATAATTAATATTTCTTAAAAAATTATTGGGATAAATTATCTTAACACATATATTCCAAAACGTTAAAACAATTTTTTTAGTGCCTCTTATGTTTTATATTGCATCAAATTTGATGTTCTGTCATCAAAAAGAGAATTATTCAGTATCGTTGAAGTATATGTTCAGAATTATCCGTGCATTGGCTGCCAGCATTCCCGGGGTACCAGTTATCCCCGTGTTTTTACTGGCTATTATATCACAATCGGTTTGTTCTCAGTCTGTTCAGTATGCCGGTATTGACAGAAGCCGGGGTCTCGCGCTGAGAAATTTCACCACTCAGGGCAACATGATAATAACGCTGAGCCAGGCAAGGCCCCTATTTAGCTTTCTTGCAGACGGTAAGCCGTTCACATCGACCGATGCTGAAGTTGTAGATTCTTCTTCATATTACTGTCTGATTTACGACAATGACCTTGCAGTTGCGTTCAGTACTCCTGAGCCTGAGTCAGGAAGCTGGACAGCCTTGTTGTCGTTTGAGAACAGGGGACAGGATACTGTTACTATCAGCAACGTGGTGCCTTTCGGGGAAGATCCTTCCTCATTTTACATAACCGGATACGGCCCTCCCGGTCTCGCCAGGGCAGCTCTTTTCAGGCCGGGATTCAGGCCTCTGAGGGTGATATTGCCTGATAACGCATGGGAGATGGGCTACTCATCTTTTTCAGCCGGCAACGGGATATCAGTATGTGCCATCGCACGACGCCAGCTAACGGAAGGAGGAGAGCGAAGAAGATACGAAACCGTCCTGCCACCCGGCTCAAAGGTTAAATATATTATGTATGCTGAAACCTATCAGGGTGAATGGCAGAACGGTATGAGACTTATGTTCAGGGACAGGTATCTTTACGACCTGAAGGAATTCGACAATTCCCTTTATGAAAGGAGCGATCTGGCCTGGATAAAGGAAAGTTACCTTATAATACTTCAGATGGCCTGGGATATAGAATTCTATGACAGGCAGTCAGGCAGATACAACTACGGTGAATACCTGAAAAAAGGGATAGAAAGGTTCGGGTATCCTGATGTAATGGGAATACGGCCAACCTGGCCCAGGCTGGGTCTCGACGAAAGGAACCAGTGGGATCTCTACCGCGATCTTCCGGGCGGGACGACTCAGCTCCGGAACTTTGCCAGGCTCTCACGCCCTTATGGTACCCGATTTTTTATCGCATACAACCCATGGGATAACAGCACCAGGAAGGAAGATCATCTCAGGGGAATGGCGAAACTCATTCAGGAGACTGAAGCCGACGGAGTAGTGCTCGATACCAGGGGGAATTCAAGCTATGAACTGCAGGCCGCGGCCGACAGCGTCAGAAAGGGTGTTGTTATGTTCTCGGAAGGAATGGCAATAACACGCGATATGCCGGGAATAATATCAGGTCGTGTTCATAATGCAATATACTACAGCCCCGAGCTGAACCTTAACAAGCTTATAAAACCCGATTTCTCTATCTTCAGGGTTTGTGATGTGGGTGAGGATGTCCTTCACCGCGAAATTGCAATTGCCTTTTTTAACGGCTACGGAACAGAACTGAATATGTTCCGGCCCGGTGGAAGGAACGAGAATTATGAATCAGACCTCGATTACCTTGCTCTTACCACTTTCACTCTCAGACAGAACAACGACGCATTTCTCGATAAGGACTGGACCCCACTGCTGGAGACTATGGTCGACAACATATATGTCAACAAATGGAATTCGGGTGAAAAAACCCTGTTCACGATACTGAATATGAGGCATGAAGGTTTCTCAGGAAGACTTTTTAAAACACCCTTCAGGGAAGACCGTCACTATGTTTCGTTATGGAATCATGAGAACATATTACCCTCAGCGGAAGGCGACGATCTTTATATCAGCTCAACAACCGGAGGATGGCTTGCCGGCCTTTCGGGAACGAGGATGGAAGGATCGGTTGACTGCATCGCAGAACTGCCTGATATCCTGCAGTCCCGCCTCGAAGGAGACTCGATAAAACTAATGGCACCCGCAAAAGGCAGGGTGTTCTTCTGGAAGGGAAACCCCTCGTACAAAACAGAAAACAGGCAGTTCCGAATCGTCAGCGACACAGCTGTATGCGTAAGAGACCTCTTCGGGTATTATGAAGGTAAGATAGTAATTCAGTTACTGGATGGTAAAATACTTAAGGATGAGAATGTTATAAACATTAAGGGAGGTAAACCCCGGCTTGTAAGCAGGACAGAAAGGACAGAAAGAGCTGACCTTGTACCTGATGCTATGGTATTGGTTCCGGGTGGCACCTTCACCTATGATGTAAGCACTTCGGAAGATTTCATTCCTTATCCTACTCCGGGCAGCAGGCAGGTAACAGTTGATACTTTTCTTATAGACAGGTACCCGGTCACAAATGCCCGCTATTATGAATTCATTACAAAATCGGGGTATGTGCCGGCTGATACCGTTAACTATCTGAGGCACTGGGGGTCTGTTATCTACAGGCAGGGACAGGATAATTATCCTGTGGTTTATGTAAGTTATGAAGACATGAAAGCTTATGCTGCTTGGGCGGGCAAAAGGCTTCCCACCGAGGATGAATGGCAGCTTGCCGCCCAGGGGACAGATGGCCGTAAGTGGCCATGGGGTAATGATTTCCACGGAACAAACTGTAACAATGCCTTCGGAAGACCAACTCCCGTCGATGCTTTTCCCAAAGGGCAGAGTCAGGCAGGAGTGATGGACCTTGTCGGAAATGTATGGCAGATGACCAACGATATGTACTTTAACGGGACCAACTATATCACCGTGATAAGAGGAGGGAGTTATTACAATCCTGATTCAAGCTGGTGGTATATCAAAGGAGGTCCGCAGTCACTCGACCGTACTCAGATAATGCTTCTTGTGTCGCCGGGTTACGACAGAAGCTCAACGGTAGGGTTCAGGTGTGTTAAGGATGTCAGCCCGGGAGTCAGACCTTCAGTTTCTTCTCGATCTCGTTAATCTGGTTCCTGAAATGCTTATCGGTATCGATAAGGTTGTTGACTGTTTTACACGCGTGAAGAACGGTGGCATGGTCTTTACCTCCTATGTGTGATCCGATACTGGCAAGCGATGCTTTTGTCAGGTTCTTTGAGAAGTACATTGATACCTGCCGTGCCTGTACTATTTCTCTTTTGCGTGTTTTACCCTGGATAAGGTCGATGGGTATTTTGTAGTATTCGCAGACAATCTTCTGTATATAATCGATGGTGATCTCCTTCCTTGTGGTGCTGATGAGTTTTTCGACCATCAGTTTGGCCAGGTCGAGGGTGATCTCTTTCCTGTTAAGTGTCGACTGGGCATAGAGGGAAATCAGAACTGCTTCCAGTTCCCTGATGTTATTGGAAATATTTGCGGCCAGGTATTCAAATATTTCGTCGGGGAGTTCTATCCCGTCGTTGTAGGCTTTTTTCCTGAGTATAGCAAGCCTTGTTTCATAGTCAGGGCGCTGAAGGTCAGCCTGCAGACCCCATTTAAATCTTGACAGGAGCCGTTGTTCCATTCCCTGGAGGTCGACAGGAGGCTTGTCGCAGGTGAGAATCAGTTGTTTGCCTGACTGATGGAGATGATTGAAAATATGGAAGAATGTATCCTGTGTCTTTTCTTTACCTGCAAACTCATGAACGTCGTCGAGAATAAGGACATCGATCATCTGGTAAAAATGAAGAAAATCATTCTTGTTATTGTTTCTTACCGACTCGACAAACTGTGTCTGAAATTTGTTGGCATTAACATAGAGTACGATCTTGTCGGGATGTTTCTCCTTTACAAGGATTCCGATAGCCTGTGCCAGGTGTGTTTTTCCAAGTCCTGAATCACCGTATATCATCAGCGGATTAAATGCTGTTCCTCCGGGATTGTTGCCCACAGCCAGTCCCGCCGACCTTGCAAGCCTGTTGCATTCGCCTTCCACGTAATTGCTGAAGTTGTAGTCGGGATTCAGCTTGGGATCGAAATGGATCTTCTTGATACCCGGTATTACGAACGGATTTTTTATTTCGGGCTGGGCAACTTCAAAAGGGACCTGAACCGGTTTGTTGTGAAGATCGGTTTTATTCCTTGAGGGATATCTGACAGTGTAGGGTTTGCCATCTGCAAAATTCGCATTCTCCATCACGACGTTGTATTCAAGCTTGGCGTCGGCGCCGATCTCACGCCTGAGGGTTTTTCTGAGAATATCAATGTATTGTTCTTCGAGGTATTCGTAAAAGAAAGGACTCGGTACCTGAATGGTCAATACATTGTTCTCAAGCTTCAGGGGTATGATGGGCTCAAACCACGTCTTGAAACTGACAGACGGAATAATATCCCTGATGATCTGAAGACAGTTATTCCATACGTCATGATGAGTTTTATTCATTGAAAGAGGTAGTTTTTTTAAAGGTACGTTTTAAGCTGATTCGTGGAGCAATATTTGTAAAAAAAAAACTTAAAAAAAAAATTATTTTCTCTTGATAAATTCAAAAAAAGTATATGTTTTTAACCATCAGTAACTTAATGTTACAAAAAAATTTCAATACGTTTAAATGTCTGATTATAAATATGTTATAAAATAATCGAAAGGCTTATGTGTGGATTACAATTTCTTAGGCGATCATGCTCAAAATTTAGCAGGCTCTCCTTAAAATTAGTAATATTTTGACATTGCTTTTAGTTACTTGTTCTGCATCAGGAGAATCTGAAAATAATGTAGCTTATTTATTCTCCGGAATTGTCTTTTCTGCCGAAGAGAGAAAAGTGTACATATTTTCCGGGATGGTCCTTTAGATCTTCCAGGAGGAGGTTCAGGCTTTCAAGAGAATTACTCAGATTTATATAAAGTGAATCGTCTGTAAGCATTTGTCCGGCACTGCCTTTTCCTTCATTAAGGTTACCGAGCAATACGGAAGTTTTTTCCAGACCTTCTTTCAATCCGGCGATGGTGTTGTAAAGATCTGAGGCTGCCAGTGTGTCGCTGATAGATTCAAGATTGCTTAAGGTATTGTTCATCTTTGCGGTATTCTCTGAGAGCATATCCGAGAACTTTGTAATATTTTCAAGAGTAATTTTCAGTTCCTGTTCTTTTGATCCGAGTATCCTTGCCATGCTACCCGTAGTGTGGTCGAGATTTGCCATCGTAGCGCTCAGGTTGGTTCTGAAGTCGGGGCTGAGGATCTCATTTATTGAGGTAATAACTGAATCAATCACATCGACGAGTCCTGTTATCTTTTCTTTTACTGGCTGCAGTTCTTCATCCAGGGATGTAAGGATTGATTCTGAAAGGACGCCTGTCAGGGTGTCTCCAAAATTATGGTAGCCGGGTCCGTCACCATAAAGAAACTGGACCTTCATGCCTGCAATTATGGAAACGGGCAGTACTTCGGCCCTGGTTCCCTCGGGCAGCCTGAAATCCTTGCTTACAGAGAAGACCACCAGAAGCTTTCCGCTTGTCGGGTCGACAAAATCGATCGACTGAACCACGCCTACCTTATAGCCATTGATTTCAACAGGGCTCGATTCAGCAAGTCCCCCTATTTTGTCGTAAACAGCATAATATTTTGCAGTCTTACTGAAATAATCCTTTCCCTTCAGGAAATTAAAGAGCCAGATAAATGCAATTATTGTTACCAGTGCGACAGCACCTACTTTTACTTCATTTGAGATCTTCATCTTGTGATCTTGGGTTTTAATTATTGTTATCCCGGATGGCCTGCTGCAAAGGTAATATTTTGTTGTCTTTAACTGCAATTACAAAAGCGTCGGGATACACGGCTTCAATCTTTTTCCTGTGGTTTACTGCTTCATCGTAGTTGCCGAACATCCCGGAAACGTATCTGTAACGTCCTTCGCTATTGATTTCACGTATATCCGTAATACCCTTGAAATTTCCCGGGTTTATTTCTCCTGGCTCGGCCGATGCCGCTACCTGGATGGTGAAAACCGTTTGTCCTGGTGGCGATGAGAAGGCCTTATCAGTCCGGGTCTCTGTCGTTGCAGGTCTGGCGGGAGTAGTGCTGCTCTGATCTACTTTGATCCCGCTCTTCATTTCAATTTCAGCGAGGAAATCCCTGCAGGCACGGTAAATTGCCGACGCAAGATATTCCTGTCCCTGCTTTGAATTCAGGAATTTTTCTTCTGCCGGGTTTGTAATGAATCCTGTTTCTACCAGGACACTTGGCATGGTTGTGTTTTTAAGTACCCAGAATCCGGCCTGCTTCACACCCCTGTCTTTTCTGTTTACCCTTTCCCGGAACTGTGTCTGGATTTTCCATGCCAGATCCAGACTCTGTTTCTGGTATAGGTTCTGGGTAAGAGAAAAGATTATGTACGATTCCGGTGACTTGGGATCAAAACCTTCATACTTGGTGGAATAGTCGTCCTCGAGATAGATAACTTCGTTTTCCTTCATGGCCACCTGAAGGTTTTCATCATTGGAGGCCAGTCCCATTATCCATGTTTCGGCGCCCATGATGTGCTTTGCCCCTGAAGGCATCGCGTTGGCATGTATCGAAATAAAAAGATCGGCATTGTTCCTGTTTGCGATCCTTGGTCTTTCGATGAGGTCTACTGCCGAATCGTCCTGTCTGGTCAGGACGACTTTAACGTCTTTTATATTCTCCTTTATGTAATTGGCTGTCTTGATGGCTATTGCCAGGGTTATATCCTTCTCTTTGCTGTAGGCACCCACGGCGCCAGGATCCTTGCCGCCATGGCCGGGATCGATAACTATAACCCATTTGCCGTCAGACTTCGGGACCGGTTCCGGCATGATGGTGGCGGCCGGCATAAACAATGACAGAAGTAATGCTGCCCGGGATATATTAAAGGCCTTCCATTTGCCGTTTTTAATTCCGGTACTCATAACAAGTTCGCGTTTTTTTAATAGTTTTGACGCTGACATTTGACGTCATACAAAAACTATACAAAAATAGTATTTAAGTTGTATAATTTTCATAAAAAGCGGTTGGTTATAGTGTTCCTGGTGACGCTAATGTCTGTTCCCTTGTTTTCCCAGGAAGATATCCCCCTTCAGGATACAACTCTGATACGCGACCTTTTTATGTCTTCCGACAGCACAGGAATGATCAGGAAAATATCCGGTGACGCTGTCGATGAAAAGGTGATATACAGCAGTGCCCCCGATGGTTACATCAAGAACGACCTGGTTAATGGCAGGGCCACCATAGTAAAGGGAGGTGTAGTTAACTACGGAGATATTGAAATTAAAGCCGATTCAATAGTGTTCGATATGGAGACCAGCGAGGTATTCGCTGTTGGCATCAGGGACACATCGGGCGAAATAACTGGGAAGCCGGCATTCAAATCGGGTGATCAGTCATTCGATTCGGACACACTCAGGTATAATTTCACCACAAAAAAAGCTGTTGTAAAAAATATCGTCACCCAGCAGGAGGAAGGCTATCTCCATAGCCGGGTTACAAAGCTGCTTGATGACGGTACTTCAAACATTTTTAAAAGCACCTATTCCACCTGCGATCTCGATACTCCGCACTTCTATATCAATCTGCCGCGAGCCAAGATCTATCCTGGTAAAAAAATTGTGTCGGGACCGGGAAACCTGGTTCTTGAAGGTATCCCGCTTCCTCTTTTTCTTCCTTTCGGCTACTTCCCGATACAGACGAAGAAAGCTGCATCAGGGATCCTTATTCCCAAACCTCATTATGAGGCTGAGAGAGGCTATGCGCTTACTGAAGGAGGTTATTACTTCGCTTTGAGCCAGTATTTTGACCTCACCCTTAAAGGGAGTCTTTTTACAAACGGATCGTGGCTTCTGAATGCAGCCACCACCTATAACAAGCGTTACCGTTACCGGGGGAACTTTACATTCAGTTATGCGAACAATATATCGGGGCACAAGGGACTTCAGGATGAGTCAAAATCGAAAAACTACAGTCTGGGATGGAACTACAGCCAGGATGCGAAGGCCCGTCCCGGATCACGGTTTTCGGCCAGCGTCAACATGAGCTCAAGCGAATATGACAGGAACAACAGCTATAATATCAATGATCACATAACCACACAGCGCCAGTCAAGCATAAGCTATTCAAAGACCTTCACCGGTACACCGTTCAATTTTGCGGCCAGTATGAACCACAGTCAGAATGTCAGAAACAAGACCGTAAGCCTCAATCTTCCGAAGATGAGCTTCACAGCTACAAGGATATATCCCTTTAAGAGCAAAAACCAGACAGGCCCTTCAAAATGGTGGCAGGAGCTTCAATTGCAGTATTCTGCCTATCTCGACAATCAGATCAGCACTTACGACAGCCTGCTGTTTACCGACGCTGTCTGGAAAAACATGAGAAGCGGCTTCACTCATGAAATACCGGTAAGCCTTCAGCTGAGGCCCTTCAGGAATTTTACAATATCCCCCAGTGTATCTTATAAAGGTGTATTGTACACACAGAAAATCGAAAGGATATGGAACGACGATCTTCAGGCGGTGGTGCGCGATACGCTGAGAGGATATTTCTACGGACAGGCGATAAATCCATCTGTTAGTGCCGGTTACAGCCCCCAGATATTCGGAATGTTTGATTTTACAAAACCCGATGCCAGGATCGACGCTATACGTCACGTTATGAAACCTTCGGTAAGCATTAGCTTCGTTCCTTCATTCAGCGGTCTGAGCTCGGATATGTACCGGCAGGTCCAGATCGACACAACAGGCCGGACAACGGAATATTCTATCTTCGACGGTAACATATACGGAACACCATCGCTGTCGAGGAAAAACGGAACTGTCTCTTTAAGCCTGACCAATATACTGGAAGCCAAAGTATTCGAACGTAACGACACAACGGGTAAACCTAAAAAAGTAAATCTGATCGACAACTTCGGGATATCAACCTCTTATAATATTTTCGCCGATTCCCTCAACTGGAGCCCGGTGAACATGGTTCTCCGGACAACACTTATGGAGAACATCGGAGTCTCTGCAAACGGTTCATTCTCACTCTATGGCCTCGATAGCAGGGGCCGGCAGACAGGGACTTTCTATTTCAGTCAGAACAGGAAACTGATGAGGCTTAATAACTTCGGCGTCAGCATTGATTTCAGCGTGAGCGACCTTCTGAGGAAAGGAGAGGAGAAGAGATCCCAGGCCTCGTCTGCCGTTACATCATCATCTGTTGCCGGGAGGCAGCTTAACGAACCTGATCTGGCATCGGCTGATGTACCTGATTCTGAAGATTCACAATTTGATGAATACGGCTACATGAAATTCAACACTCCCTGGTCAATGAACGTGAGTTATTCTCTAAGCTATTCGAAACCTGCCTTTAAATCAACAGTATCACAGGCTCTGACCATGCGAGGCCATCTGCAGCTGACAAGCAAAATGAACATTACCTATACGACAGGATACGATTTTACTGCCAAAGCGATCACGATGACTCAGTTCCAGATAACCCGCGACCTGCATTGCTGGAACATGAGCTTCAACTGGATACCAAATGGAAACATGAGAATGTGGGAATTTGCCATCAGGGTTAATGCTTCGATCCTTTCCGACCTGAAATATGAAAGAAGAAAAGACTATCATGATAATTTCTAAAAACATCATCCCATGAAACGAATAATAAATACTTCAGGCGCTCCCGCAGCTATCGGCCCTTACAGTCAGGCCGTGGAAATTAACAACACTCTGTATATCTCAGGACAGGTGGCTATCGATCCCTCTACCGCTAAAATGGTTGAAGGAGGTATCAGGGAACAGACCAGACAGGTCCTTAAAAATATTGAGGCTATACTTCAGGCCGCCGGATACAGTTTTGTTGAGGTGGTAAAATCAACCTGTCTGCTTAAAGATATGGCCGACTTCAGGGCTATGAATGAGGTATATGGTGAAGTGTATTTCGAACATCAGCCGGCAAGAGCAGCTTTTGCTGTAAAGGAATTGCCCCTGGGAGCACTTATTGAGATTGAAACTATTGCCGCCAAAGGATAAAAAAAAGAGGATATCTCAGCAGCGGTGTCCCTTATTTTCCTGCCTGCTCCGGTTATGATCGGGTTATCCGGAGAAAGGGTGATTATGAAATGTATAAATTACCTCTTCCGGCTGCAGATAGTAGGGTTTTCTGAGATATCCTCCTTTGTATTTTTATGGTAATGAACTACTCAGCAACGATTTCGAAGCTGATATTCACCTTCACGTCCCTGTGAAGTTTAACCGAAGCCTGATATTTTCCAACTTCTTTTATGGCGTCGCCGGGAAGTGTTATATGCTTCCTGTCAATAACAAAACCCTTCGACTTTAGCGCTTCAGCAATCTGAATCGTATTCACTGATCCGAATATCTTCCCCGAACTGCTTGTCTTTGCACCTATAACAAGAGATATATCAGCCATTTTTGCTGCAAGTTCTTCAGCTTCAGCTCTTATTTTCTCTTCTTTATGTGCTCTTTGCTTAAGGTTTTCTGAATGCGATTTTTTAACCGATGGAGTTGCTGCAATTGCATACCCCTGGGGGATCAGATAATTCCTGGCATACCCGTTCTTAACGGTAACAAGGTCATCTTTCTGACCAAGTTTGTTGACATCCTGTAACAATAATATTTCCATAGATTTCCCTCCTTATTTTAATAGGTCTGCAACATAAGGAAGAAGGGCAATATGGCGCGCTCTTTTGACTGCTTTTGCCACTTTCCTCTGATATTTCAGCGATGTTCCGGTTAATCTCCGGGGTAATATTTTCCCCTGATCATTAAGGAATTTTTTAAGAAATTCAGGGTCCTTGTAGTCTATGTAGCGGATCCTGTTCTTTTTGAACCGGCAGTATTTCTTTTTCTTAACCTCTACGGTGGGAGGGGTAAGATATCTTATCTCTGATTCATTCTGTGCCATTGTTTATACCTCCTCTGCTTTTATTTCTTCTTTCAGTCTTCTCTTTTTCTCTGCATATTCGACGGCAAATTTCTCCATCCTGAAAGTCAGGAACCTGATGATCCTTTCATCACGTCTGTACTGGATTTCCAGTTTCTCGATGAGATCTCCTTTTCCGATGAATTCGATAAGATAATAAAAGCCTGTCGACTTTTTCTGAATAGGGTAGGCCAGTTTCTTGAGGCCCCAGTTCTCTTCATGAACGATCTCACCTCCATTGTCGGTGATGACCTTCTTGAATTTTTGTACCGCTTCCTTCATCTGGTTCTCAGACAAAACGGGAGTTGCAATGAAAACGGTTTCGTAATGGTTCAACATAATTTTTCTCTTACTTTAGTTTATTGAATTTGGCTCGCAAAAGTACAATATTTTTCTTTTAATCAAAAAATTATCTGTCGAAAAATAATACCGGATTGCAGCAAGGGCGACATCCGGGAAGACAAACCTAATTATCAACAAACTCTTTTGATCATACCTTTTTAACTATATTTGCATAACGCTTGTGACAATTCTGAAGCTGACTTTTTATGGATAACTTCATCGTTTCTGCACGAAAATACCGTCCGGCCACTTTCGAAATGGTAGTCGGACAGGATACTATAACCAATACACTAAAGAGCGCCATCAAAAACAGGCTCCTGGCACAGGCCTATCTTTTCTGCGGTCCGCGTGGTGTTGGCAAAACGACATGTGCAAGGATCTTTGCAAAAACGATTAACTGCACCAACCTGACCGAAAACGGTGAAGCCTGCGATAAATGCGAATCATGTCTTTCATTCAACAGCTCAAGGTCTTTTAACATACATGAACTCGATGCTGCCTCCAACAATAAAGTCGAAGATATCAGAAGCCTGAATGAGCAGGTAAGGATCCCCCCACAGGTCGGAAAATACAGCGTATATATTATCGATGAAGTCCATATGCTGTCTTCTTCAGCTTTTAATGCCTTTCTTAAGACACTCGAGGAACCACCCCCGCATGCCATTTTTATTCTTGCCACCACCGAAAAACACAAGATAATACCAACGATACTTTCAAGGTGCCAGATCTTTGATTTCAACAGGATTAGGATCGAAGACATAGTGAAGCGACTTGAGTACGTGGCAGCAAAAGAGTCTGTCACAGCCGAGGAAGAAGCCCTTCACATCATTGCTCAGAAAGCCGACGGAGCACTCAGGGATGCTCTCTCGATATTCGACCAGGTGGTAAGTCTGTGTGGACGTAACATTACCTACCACGATGTGATTGAAAACCTCAACGTGCTGGATTATGAATATTATTTCAAAGGTGTCGCAGCAGCCCTGAAGGGGGATGTTTCGTCCATTTTGTTGATATTCAACGAGATACTTGAAAATGGTTTCGACGGACATAACTTTGTGGCCGGATTCAACAGTCATCTGCGTAATCTGCTGGTAAGCAAGGATGAAGTTACACTCAGACTCCTGGAAGCAACACCTTCCGTAAAACAGAAATATCTTGAACAATCATCGTTGTGCCCTGTCGACTTCCTGTATAGTGCACTTGAGGCTGGAAGCAACTGCGATATCACCTACAAGAACAGTAAAAATCAGAGACTTCACGCCGAGCTGTGGCTCATTAAACTATGCCGGATATCTTCTTCAGACGACAACAGCATTCAAAAAAAAAAGCCTGAAAGCGGTAGACCCGACGATAAGGTGACAGATTTTCCTCTTCCTTCAAAATCAGAAATAATAAGAAAGGAGGAAAACAGGAAAAACGAAGCTGTCGCACCTGCAGGAAATTCAATCCCTAAACACAACCCGGTGATTGAAAAGAAGGTCAGGTCGTTTTCAGTAAAAGATGTTTTCACGGAAAACACAGCTCCTTCCGAAATAAGTTCTGATGCTGCAGATGATCCTTCATCAGCCGGCCCTGTGCCTGGCACAGCCAGAATTGAATTCAGTGGTGAAGCATTCCACGCTTCATGGAATGAATTTGTCGAAAGCCTTAAAGGCGAAGGTGCAAGGGTGATGAGCATGTTCAGATCAATAAAGCCTGAGGTGGAAGAAGAAAATACCATCAGGATACATCTCAGCAACGCAGCTCAGAAAGACCTTTTTGTACTGACCTATAAACCAAAACTGATCGGTTTTCTTGAGAACAGATTTACAATGCCCCCTGTCGACATTGAAACATCAGTCGATCTTTCGGAAAACGATCAGCTTTTGTATACGGATGAACAGAAGTATAATTATCTTCAGAATAAATATCCCGTACTGAAGGAGTTCAGAAAGTCGTTCAATCTGGATCTGCCTTAAAACAATTACTTTTTGACAGTCTCGTTTTGAACAACGGATGTAATTTAATGTTTAAACAGGAAACAAATTAAAAAGAAGCGTTATGTTAAAGAAAAAAATTGAAGATATCTGCAACAGGCAGGTAGAGCGTGAAGGTTATTCGTCAAACCTTTATCTGGCCATGGCATCATGGGCAGAGACATCAGGTTTTGCAGGTGTCTCTTCCTGGCTCTATGCTCAGGCCGAAGAAGAAAAAATGCACATGCTCAAATTCATCAAATTCATTAACGAAAGAGGAGGCAAAGCAGTAATTCCGGCTTTCAAAAAGCCACCTGCCGACTATAAGAATATCGAGGAGATGTTTGCTGAAGTCCTTAAGCATGAGCAATTTGTTACCCAAAGCATAAATGAGATAGTTGAACTCACCCTTAAC
This sequence comes from Bacteroidales bacterium, assembly GCA_016936435.1. Taxonomy (GTDB): domain Bacteria; phylum Bacteroidota; class Bacteroidia; order Bacteroidales; family VadinHA17; genus LD21. The sequence goes on along the minus strand of JAFGXX010000197.1, from coordinate 38,059 downwards.
GAGAAAGACTACACCACTCATAATTTTCTTCAGTGGTTCGTAACGGAACAGATCGAAGAAGAATCATCAGTGCAGGCAATTATCGATAAACTTCGTCTTATAGGAAAGAACAGCCTGTATGCATTCGACAGGGATATCATGAAAATGAGAACCGCAACGCCTGAAGCTGAATAAACCTGATGAATAAGAACTGCTTATTTTTATCAGTTTTAGTTCTTATACTATCGGTTTCTGACCTTTCCGCTCAGAGGCTGATAAATAAACCCCTGTTCACCGGGTCGACTTATGCTGCCGACAAGGTGAACAGGATATACATTCCGCCGCCTCCTGAATTTCTGAAAAAAACAAAAGGAGGTGCAACGGTTAATATAAATTTTGATGGTTTCCCGCTTTTTGCCAAAGATGCCATAAGCTACGCCGCATCAATTCTTTCGTCCATCCTGCCCTCCGACGCTGTAATCGATGTGAATGCCAACTGGATCAACATTACCACTTCGGGAGTCCTGGGCAATTCATCAGCCTCGGCCTATGCACTGGGATGGGGGATAGATGCATGGATACCCGGGGCCATATATCCTGTTTCTCTTGCCGAAAAAATAGCGGGAGAACCTCTTAATGAGGAATTCGCCGGTGATATCGACCTCAACCTTAACAGTTCGGCAAGCTGGTATTACGGTACTGACGGAAATACTCCGACTCTGAAATATGATCTTGTTACCGTTGCTCTTCATGAAATGATACACGGATTAGGATTCTTCGACAGCTATTATGTCGAATCCTCGTCAGGCTCCTACGGTGCATCGGGTATTCCTATGATTTATGACGTCTTTGTTGAGAACAATCAGGGTCAGCAGCTTACCGATACACTTATCTTTGCAAATCCATCTGCTGAGCTGAAAACACAAATTACCGGCGGATCACTGTGGTTTGACGGTCCGGTGGTAAGAGCTGCCAGCGGAGGACAGAGGGCAAGAATTTACGCTCCTGCCGAATATGACCCCGGCTCAAGCATAGCACATCTCGATGAGGATAGCTATAACAGTTCCAATGCCCTGATGACACCGTTCATCAGCAGGGGAGAGGCAATCCATGATCCCGGCACGGTAGTGAGATCGATGCTTGGAGAAATGGGTTGGATAAATACAAGAATAATACATGAGCCTCTTCCGGATACAGAGGAAAACATTTCCTCCCTTGTAATCAACGCTGAGATCAAATCCGACACATTATATAACCGCAACAGGGTTATCCTCACCTGGTCGTCAGATAATTTCACAACAAGCAATAACATAGTGATGGACTCACCTGGTTCGGGTAACAGTTACACCGCCACCATCCCGGTACCATCATACGAAACACGTATTGACTATTTTTTTTCTGTCGAGGACTACTTCCTGCGTAGCTTCGTTTCTCCTTCCGATACTGCATTTCCCTACACAGTTTTCATAGGCACCGATACGGTAAAACCTGTAATTCTTCATACTCCGGCCGATTACTATCTTTCTGTTATCGATTCGATAAAACTAATTGCTGATGCTGCCGACAATATTGAAGTTGACACCGTATATGTTGAATACAGAATAAATGAAGGTGTTTCATCTTATGCCGGGATGAACAAAGTAAGCGAATACGGGTATAAGGCTGTTCTCGATGCCGCTTCGCTCACTTTCTCCGGAGGCGATTCACTCGAGTACAGGATCATCGCTGCCGACAATGCTTCTTCCCCCAACATGAAAATACTTCCATCAGAAGGATGGTTCACAGTTGATTTCATACTCGTCAATTCCGTTGCAGAAAGTTATACCACCGATTTTTCGGGTGCAGAAAGCGATTTTCTTAACAATGGTTTCGAAATAACAATTTCTCCCGGCTTTTCTGACTTTGGTCTCCACACCCGACATCCTTATGAAAGTCCTGAAGAAAACGGTGACAGTATCGGCTATACGGCCCTGCTGAAAACTCCCTTGCGTTTCGACGGGAATGGAATGATTATCAGTTATGATGAAGTGGTACTTGTTGAACCGGGAGAGGAAGGATCACTGTTTGGGTCTCTGTATTTTTATGATTATGTGATAGTTGAAGGCTCGCCTGATTATGGAAAAACATGGATAGCGCTTACAGACGGTTACGACAGCCGGTACATCGATTCATGGGAAAAAGACTATAACAGCTCAATCGATGATATGAACTCTACCTTCACAGGGAAGGAATCGATGCTGGTAAAACATACGATCTTTCTGAAGACTTCTGAATATTTCAGTGACGGCGACGTTATGATGCTTCGCTTCAGACTCTTTTCAGATCCCTATGCAAACGGATGGGGCTGGGTCATACAGGATCTGCACGCAGGCCCCCTTATTAACGCTATTGAGGATGTCCGGCCTGATACTTACTCCCTCTATCCCAATCCGGGATACGGACGTTTTACTATAGGAGCATCCTCTTCTAAGGCTTATCTGACTTATACCGTCCTTTCTGCAACAGGAGTGCCTCTGCTTAAAGGCGACGGCGGAAACAAAGATGAAATACAAATTGACATTTCACACCTGCCTGCAGGTATCTATTTCATCGTACTGAACAGCGGGAAAGATATTAGCTACCTTAAATATAACCTGGTAAAATAAGCAAACGTTTTATAACCCCGTTAAAATAATGACCGGCCTCACGGATCCGGTTTCCCGGGTTATTACTTCCTGATGGATTGATTTCCGTTCATTTCGAAAAAATAAACTAATTTTGCATCTTATTTCACATTTGCGAAAAAATAAACTATGATATGAGCATCATTAACAATATTCTTGGTCTTTTCCTCGGCAATAAATATGAGCGTGATATCAAGGAGATAAGCCCTTACGTTGAAAAGACACATACAGAATATGATAAGCTGCAGGGTCTAACAAACGATGAGCTTCGCGAAAAGACCAACGAGCTCAGAAAGGAGATCGCAGCATTCATTTCTGCTGATGAAGAAGAGATCAGGGCTCTTAAGTCCAAAGCCGATCATGAGGAAGATGTAAACCTGAAAGAGGAATTATACAATGAAGCAGACAGGCAGGAGAAAAAGATTGAGGAGAAGCTTGAAAAGATACTTGATGATTGCCTTCCCCGTGCCTTTGCAATCGTTAAAGAGACTGCCCGGAGGTTCAAGGAGAATGATACGCTTGAAGTGACAGCGCTTCAGTACGACCGTGACCTTGCGGCCACACGTGAGAGCATCACGGTCAGGGGAGATAAAGCAATATGGAATAACAGATGGCTGGCAGGAGGCAATGAGATTTTGTGGGATATGGTCCATTATGATGTCCAGCTGATCGGGGGAGTAGCTCTGCATAAGGGTAAGATAGCTGAGATGGCCACAGGTGAGGGCAAAACGGTGGTGGCCACACTGCCTGTATTCCTCAATGCTCTTGCAGGCAGAGGTGTGCATATCGTGACAGTGAACGATTACCTGTCTAAACGTGACTCGGAATGGATGGGCCCCATCTATGAATTTCACGGCCTGAGCGTCGATTGTATCGACAAGCACCAGCCCAATTCGGCCGAAAGAAGAAAAGCCTACAACGCCGATATTACATTCGGTACCAACAACGAGTTCGGTTTCGATTACCTCAGAGACAACATGGCTATTAACCCTGAGGACCTTGTTCAGCGTAAACACCATTACGCAATCGTTGACGAGGTGGATTCAGTCCTTATCGACGATGCAAGAACACCTCTCATAATATCGGGTCCCACTGCCAAAAGCGACACCCAGCAGTTTGATGAACTCAAACCCAAAGTCGAGAAACTTGTCAGCGCCCAGAAGAAGCTTGTCACGCAGATACTTGCAGACTCAAAAAGGCTGATCTCGGAAGGCAAGAGCGAAGATGGAGGACTACTTCTCCTGAGAGCCTTCAAGGGTCTCCCAAAGAATAACGCCCTTATCAAGTTCCTCAGTGAGGAAGGCAACAGGACCCTGCTGCAGAAAACAGAAAATTTCTACATGCAGAACAACAGTAAGGAAATGCCCAAGGTGACCGAGGAACTGTATTTCGTCATCGATGAAAAGTCAAATTCGATAGAGCTGACTGAAAAAGGTCTGGATCTTATATCAACTTCCGTCGAGGATGCAAGTTTCTTCATCCTTCCGGATGTGGGATCCAAGATTGCCGATCTTGAAAAATCGGGTGTGAACGATAGGGAGAAACTGAAACTCAAAGACGAACTCCTTCAGGATTATTCTGTTAAGTCGGAAAGAGTGCATACTATGACACAGTTGCTGAAAGCCTATACTCTTTTCGACAAGGATGTGGAATATGTGATCATGGATAATAAGGTGAAGATCGTCGATGAGCAGACCGGCCGTATCCTCGAAGGCAGGAGATATTCCGACGGGCTGCATCAGGCTATCGAAGCCAAGGAGAATGTCAAAGTTGAAGCTGCCACGCAGACATATGCAACTATCACACTCCAGAATTATTTCAGGATGTACCACAAGCTGGCCGGAATGACTGGCACAGCTGAGACCGAAGCCGGTGAATTCTGGAATATCTATAAGCTGGATGTTGTTGTGATACCAACTAACAAGCCGGTTGTAAGAGACGACCGTGAAGACATAATATACAAGACCAAGAGGGAGAAATATAATGCCGTAATCGACGAGATCGTAAAACTGAACAAGGAAGGAAGGCCTGTTCTTGTCGGTACCACCTCCGTCGAAATATCTGAACTGCTGAGCCGCATGCTTAAAATGAAAGGACTCAGGCATAATGTCCTCAACGCCAAGCTCCATCAGAGAGAAGCAGAGATAGTTGCTGAAGCAGGAAAGACCGGTACAATAACCATTGCAACAAATATGGCCGGTAGGGGTACCGACATAAAACTTACCCCTGAGGTCAAAAAGGCCGGAGGCCTTGCCATCATTGGTACAGAAAGGCATGAATCGAGGCGCGTCGACAGGCAGCTCAGAGGCCGCTCAGGACGACAGGGTGATCCGGGATCATCACAATTTTTTGTATCTCTCGAAGATGAACTGATGAGACTCTTCGGTTCTGAAAGAATAGCAGGTATAATGGACAGGCTGGGCCTTAAGGACGGTGAGATGATACAGCACGCCATGATCACCAAATCGATAGAGCGGGCACAGAAAAAAGTCGAGGAGAATAATTTCGGGATACGAAAAAGACTTCTCGAATATGATGATGTGATGAACTCCCAGAGAACAGTGATCTACAAAAAAAGAAGGCATGCTCTCCTTGGAGAACGACTGAGTGTCGACGTGGCTAACGCCATGTATGATGTTACCGCAAGCCTTGTTGAGACCTACCAGAACGAGGGCGACTTTGAAGGTTTTGATTTTGACCTTATACGTTCATTTTCAATAGATTCGCCCGTAAAAGATAGCGAGTTCCTGAAAGAATCATCAAACGAGGTCATCGAAAAAGTATATTCAAAGGTGATAGATACGTACAGGAGAAAGGTGGAATCGATTTCGCAACAGGCTTATCCTGTACTGAAAGACGTTTATGACAGGATGTCGCACCAGTATGAAAATGTTGTTGTGCCGATAAGCGACGGATTCAAAGTATTTCAGGTAATTACGAATCTTAAGGCGACAGCCGAGTCGGAAGGCAGGGAACTGGCGAAAGCCTATGAAAAAACAGTTATGCTCGCCACTATCGACGATTCATGGAAAGAACACCTTCGCGAAATGGATGAACTGAAACAATCAGTTCAGAATGCGACCTACGAACAGAAAGATCCTCTGCTTATATATAAGTTTGAATCGTATGAGCTTTTCAAGACCATGATCAACAAGGTTAACAAGGACGTTGTGAGTACTCTGATGAAAGGCTATATCCCGACACAGGATCCTGACCAGGTCAGAGAAGCCCAGCGGCGGCGACAGGCAGAGAACCTTAAAACCCAGAAGAGCGAATTCAGCCAGTATGGCTCAGCAGGAGGAGGCCCTGATAAGGAACGGAAAACCGAGCCCGTGCGTGTAGATAAGAAAGTTGGAAGAAATGACCTCTGTCCGTGCGGAAGCGGTAAAAAGTATAAACACTGTCACGGAAGGCAGCAGAGCGAAGGAGCCAGCCCAAATGTATGATTACTCTGATGTGATTATTTAAGCTCTTCGACAACCTTCTGTATCCGGGAATATACTGACTTGTTCACAGGTACCAGGGGGAGTCGTAAACTATTACTGCACAGTCCTTTAAGGCTCATAATTGCTTTTATCCCTGCAGGATTTCCGTCAGCAAACATAAGTTCTATCGTCTCCATAAAGCGGAAATGTATATCCCTGGCAGCCCTGAAGTTATTCTTAAGGGCATTTGAAACAAGTTCACTGCACTCGGCAGGGTAGGCATTGGCAAGAACGGAGATAACGCCCGCACCACCCGATGCAATTATCGGTATTGTCATCCCGTCGTCACCTGAAATAACCAGGAAATTATCAGGTTTACCCTTTATAATCCTCATTATTTGTCCGATATCTCCCGACGCTTCCTTCACGCCAATAATGTTCTCAAATTCACATGCCAGCTCAATGCATGTTTCTGAAGAAATGTTGCTTGCAGTACGCCCCGGTACATTATAAATTATCAGCGGAAGGGGTGTGGAATCAGCTATAGCCTTGAAATGCTGAAACAGTCCACGCTGGCCTGGCTTGTTATAGTATGGAGCTACAGACAGGATCGCATCTACTCCCTGAACACCAAGGTCCCTTATCGTTTTTATCACCTCACTGGTATTATTACCCCCGATCCCAACCACGAGAGGAACACGGTTGTCGATGACTTCAGTTACATAAGATATCAGAGCCCTTTTCTCGTCCATGGAAAGAGTCGAAGCCTCTCCTGTGGTGCCCATGGCTACGAGGTAATTCACTCCTCCTTCAATTACATGGTTGACGACGCGTCCCAGTGCCGAAAAATCGATGCTGGAATCATTTTTAAAAGGTGTGATAATGGCAACACCTGTTCCTTTGAATCTTTTCATTTCTATTGATTGACTAAATGGCCCGGAGAATCCGATTTTATCATTTCAAGGTAACGTATTATCTGCTCAAGATAACTGTCAATGCTGACAGGTGTTTTCATTTCCATCATAAGATCAAACGGTGATGAATCCTTTTCAGAGGTGAATAGGCCTACCCTGAATAATGAATTTGAAAGTGAAGTTATGTACAACAGTGGAAAAACCCTGTTGAAATTTATATCTATAAGTACATCAAATTTAGTGTTGATAAAAACATCAGTCTCCGTGGAACGTGGAATATAGAAATAATTAAGCTCATTTCTCCTGATGCATGACAGGTACCTGATGGCTGTATACTGGTCAGGAAGCTCAGGTTCCGGGTAATAGCCCAGTATTTTTACATTTATCTTTCTCTCCTGCATCTGAAGGTGGAATCTTGATAAGGCAGGAAAATCCCCTGTCTTTTCGGCATCCCAGATGATACCTATGTTTCGTATCCCTGTGATGCCGCTGTAAGATGGCTTCCTCTTTTTTCCATTTATTTTTCCGGAGAGGATCCAGCTACCTATTTTCAGTCTTTGTCTCCTGAATAATTCCATGCTGCAAACCTAACAGTTTTTTGTGAAAGTAGATAAAAGGGTCCTTATTAATCTTCACCGATGGTTTTAAGGAATTCTTCTTCACTGACCATTTTTATTCCAAGCTTTTCGGCTTTCTCCTTTTTTGCAGGTCCCATATTCTCTCCTGCCAGAATGAATGATGTGCTGCCCGATATTGAAGATGAATTTCTTCCCCCGTGTCTTTCTATCAGGGTTTTGTATTCTTCACGTGAATGTTTTGAGAAAACTCCGGAAATTACAATTGTCAGATCTCTCAGAATATCAGTCTCTGCCGCAGAGATATCTTCACCGGAAAATTGAACTCCGTACGACTTCAGACGGTTTATTATCTTAATATTATCCTCGTCGGAAAAGAATGAAATGATGCTTGAAGCTATGCGCGGGCCTATTTCATTGACAGATATGAGACTTTCTTCATCAGCTTTCATTAGTTCGTCGACTGACCTGAAGCGGGAAGCTATGGTTTTGGCTACCGTCTCCCCTACATGTCTGATCCCCAGTGCATATAGAACTCTGCTGTATGGTACTTCAACAGAGGATTTTATGCTTCTGATAATATTGGAAGCAGATTTGTCACCCAGTCTTTCGAGGGGTATAAGATCTTGTACTGTAAGATCATACAGGTCGGAATAATTTCTGATAAGGTTTTTGCTGAAAAGAAGATCAACCGTTTCTTCACCGAGACCTTCTATGTTCATGGCCTTACGACTAATGAAATGCTCTATTCTTCCTTTCAGCTGCGGTGGACAATGGAGATAATTCGGACAGTAATGATTTGCTTCCCCTTCGTTTCTGACAAGCAGTGTTCCGCATTCAGGGCAGTGTGATATAAATTCAATTTTTTTATTTTCATCACTTCTCACTGAATGATCAACACCCACGATCTTTGGTATTATCTCACCTCCTTTTTCAACATAAACCATATCGCCCAGGTGAAGGTCAAGGAGCTCAATCTGGTCAGCGTTGTGCAGTGAGGCTCTCTTCACAGTGGTGCCTGCGAGCAAAACCGGTTCGAGATTTGCCACCGGAGTAACAGTTCCTGTCCTGCCTACCTGAAAAGATACCGACAATAATTTTGTAAGAGCCTGTTCAGCTTTGTATTTGTATGATATCGCCCACCGGGGCGATTTGGCGGTGAATCCGAGTCTCCTTTGTAGCTCCAGGGAGTTTACTTTCACAACTACTCCGTCGATGTCGAAAGGCAGATCGTTCCGTTTTGATTCCCATTCGGAGATATATTGTATCACCTCATCTGTATTTCTGCACAGCCTTATGCTGTCGGGCACCATGAATCCCCATGAGGAGACTTTCATCATATTTTCAAAATGTGTTTCAGCAGGCAGTTCTTCCGACAGCAGGAAATAAAACATGCAGTCAAGGTCTCTGGCAGCAACAATTTCAGGATCAAGTAGTTTAAGTGTTCCTGAAGCTGCATTGCGGGGATTTGCAAAGGGTTGCAGACCTTCGCTGACCCTTTCGCTGTTGAGTCGGTTGAATACAGCCCTGGGCATAAGTATCTCGCCCCTGACGATAAATTCACCGGGAACTCTTTTTTCGGTGATTTGACGGGGAATGCTTTTGATAGTCATTATATTACGGGTAACGTCGTCGCCTCTTGTTCCGTCGCCTCTGGTGAGAGCCCTGAACAGGCTCCCGTTACGGTAGGTTATGCTGATCGACGCTCCGTCAAATTTTAATTCACAGACATATTCGACAGGTGTTCCGCTTGTTTTCTCAATCCTCGTGTTGAATTCCCTTAGCTCTTCTTCACTGTACGTGTTTCCAAGTGAGAGCATAGGATATAAGTGTTCATACTGCCTGAACTCTCTCGAAATGTCGCTTCCTACTTTTTGTGTTGGCGAATCTTCGGTGCCAAATTCAGGATATGCTTTTTCAAGAGTCTGAAGTTCATTCAGAAGGAGATCGAATTCAAAATCCGAAACAACAGGACTGTTGAGCACATAGTAGTTATGATTATGTTCTTCAATCTCCTTCCTGAGTTTCTCAATCCGTCTTTTTGCTTCCTGCTTTGAAATCATGGTTAAATATACTGAACTTCAATGTGCTGATATGATCAGGTCCATACTCCCGGGACGGGGTTTCCGCAATTGCTGCATTTACCGTCCTTTACAGAGTTCGATGTTACCGTGTAGCCTTGACGCGTTATTAGCGTTGTCCCGCATGCTGCGCATTTTGTGTCGGAAATATCATGACCTGGAGCATTGCCTGTGTAAACATACCTTATGCCCTCGGACCTTGCAATAGTAACGGCGTTTTTCAGGTTTTCGATGGGAGTGGGAGGGAGCTGCTGCAGCTTGTAGGTCGGATGAAAACGGCTGAAGTGCAGAGGAGTATCTCTGAATCCATTCTCACCAAGCCATTTACACATGCTTTCAATTTCATCCATATTATCGGTCCATCCGGGTACTATCAGATTGGTAATCTCGAGCCATACACCCATATCCCTGTATATTTTAAGGGAATCAAGCACCGGCTGAAGTTTTCCGCCTGTGAGCCTGAGATAGGTGCTCTCGGAGAAGGATTTAAGATCCACATTTACTCCATCGAGGTATTTGCATATATTCTTCAGCGGCTCCGGATTGATATAGCCGTTTGTCTTGAAGATATTACGTATACCTTCCCTGCGGGCTATCACAGATGTCTCACAGGCATATTCATAAAATGTTGTGGGCTCCGAATATGTGTAAGCTATCGAACGGCATTTGTTACGGGCAGCTTCGCTTACTACTCTGTCGGGCATCAGATCGTAATTTCTGGTCTTGTCGGGGCTGGTTTGGGAAATGGCCCAGTTCTGACAATTAAGACACGACATGTTACATCCGGCCGTAGCTATCGAAAATGCCCGTGTTCCTGGAAGAAAATGATATAAAGGTTTTTTTTCGACCGGATCGACATTAACCGAGCAGGGGTTGCCGAAAGCCATGGTGTATAACTTCGAATTACGTACGATCCTGTTCCTGCAGTCGCTTATTTCCCCTTCCTTCAGCACGCATTCGTTGGGACATATTCTGCACATTATCCCCCGGGGTGTCTCTTCCTGATACATGGCAAGCTTACGGTGAAGTTCCTGATTTTCTTCATTATCCGCGCTGAAAACAGCGAAGCGCGGCATACATACCAGACCTGATGACACTGCAAAACATTTTCTGACGAATTCTCTCTTGCTGATATTGCGGTTTTTGTTTTTCAAAGTTCCATGCATTGATTTTTTTTCAAAAATAATCCTTTAACGGACAGAATTAAGTATTCATAAGCATATCATTTTTACTTTTTCGCGAAAATTATGCCTGTAAACAAAAAGACCGATAACAGAATGACGGAATTCCTTAATCCCAGAGCAGGAACTGCAACACCTGATAACAGAATAAAACCCAGTGCAGAACCTGCCAGATCTGCACTATAGGTTGACCCTGAAGGATTTGTTGCATGGGACCTGCCTGTAAGTGTCCGGAAGATGTGTCCGGTTATGAAGGCAGGTGGCAAAACCGAGATAAGAATCAGCGCTGCCGCGACGAATGAACTCTTTATCTCTGTGACCGCCCCTGTCGCCAAAGCTGCCGCTAAATAATAAAGGATCAGCATAAAGGCGATCAGCTTTAGTCTGCTGACACTTTCCCATCTGAAAGCAATGCCGGCTCCTGCTGCCAGACCTGCCATCAAAATAGCTATAACCAGACCTGTCATCTGGTACATGTTGCCGACAGCTATCTGAAGAGCAAGCAATACTATTATTTCGAAACCTGCGAGGGAGGCCGCAGAGAAATACATCAACATGTTTTTCCGCCTGACTGCCGGAAGAGGGAGAAGAAATGCTGCAACCATTAGTACTATTGCAGGTATTTTTTTGCTCAGGTCTTTACTCAGATTATATGACTGGAAATGAAAACATGCCACAGGATGAGAGGAATGGTTCTTTCTTATCCCTGAATCCATAAGGGCTTTAATTTCAGCGGATTTGATTTCTGTAAGGTCGTCGGAGAGAAATCCGGGGTTAACATAAAGATTTTTAATTCCTTTTTCTGAAACGAGTTTTGAAAATGCGACGGAGATCTTCTTGTCGGATGCGATAAAAAATAATTTATTGCCGGCAACGGGAATCACATTGCCGAAGCCTGACGCCAGACTGTTATGGATAGAAGAATACAGGTTTACGGATTCACGGTTTAAATAATAATCGTTAGGTCCCGGTGAACACATGAATACCCCGCCCTGTGAGAGCCTTTTTTTGACATCTTCGAAAAATTCCGATGTATAGTACCTGTTCAGGGAGAAGGTCGAAGGCGGAGGCAGAAGCAGTATTATTAAATCGAAAACCTCTTTTGTTTTTCCTATATATCTGAAAGCATCACTGTTTTCAACGATAATCTCCGCAGCCGTTTCGATATTCAATGTTTCAGCGTTCTTTGCCAGATAAGGATCCCTTTCTACATATGTTATTTTTCTAACACCGTATTTCAGTATTTCGGGTATATGTGATTCCGGTTTACCAGAGATCAGCAGGACAGTCTCAGGGTTATCAGCCTGAAGCATTGCAAAATGGATGTTTTCTTCTCTTTCAATGGCATCATCAGGGTAACTGAGGAGAATGTGATTGTACCATACACTTTCCTCTCCTGAATATTCACCTGTGGTTATATTGCCGTAGGGAGTGTCCCTTGTGGAGGTAACATGTATTGAGGAAAGCAGAAATTGCCTGAAGAGTATGTCGGGTTCGGAAATAACTGCAGCTGAAATAATGACTGTAAAAAACAGCTTCGTCATGAAAGTCGGTCCTTTTCTGTCGACGTAAAACGACAGCGTCATGTATGCAAGGAATAAGAGCAGAATGAGGAGCAATAGTTCCCATGTGTTCAGCAGACCAGAGGTAAGAAGTGTCAACAGAAGACCTGCTGTAATACCTCCTGTGGTTTCGATTGCAAAAGACCGTCCGGGTGGAAAGTTATTCATCTCTTTTGCGTTGATTATCAGCCTCACAAAGGTAAAACCCGAAATCAGGCAAAAGGGCAGGAGCAATACAAGCGTAAGGATCATACCTGCCATAAATGTCGGAACTTCTCCTGTTTGAAGAAAAAGTCGTGAAAGGGTAAGAAGCAGGACTATTGAGATAAAGGGGGAAATGGCGAACAGAAGATTGATCTTTCTCAGGTCGTTGAGTGAAGATCTTCCTCCGATTGCAGCTCCGGCAGCCGATGTGATAAGCCATGAAGCGAGAAAAACACCGCTTATCAGCTCATAGCCTCCGGTAATATTCATAAGTTCTCTTATCAGAAGTATCTGCACGGCTGTGCTCGTAAATCCAACCATAAAGAGGTTTGCGGCCACTGAGAAGGGCTCCCTTCTCAAAGGGCTGACTTTCCTGTTATGTGTTGCGGACTTGCTTAAGAAGCCCCTGAAATATGATAAATGCCAGATTAAATGTAGCAGCCCTGTCAGACCCATGGCCACCCCTGCCTCCACATGCCAGTAAAGCAGTTGCCCGGTGAAGGGGCTATCCCATTTGAAGTTTGTCGCCAGAGCCATGAAGATACCGGCGAATGCGGTAAACAGAAAAGTCAATGCCAGTATCGAGTTCCAAAACATCCGGTGAAAGAACAGGGAATATATACCCGACCTTTGGAAAAAAAGACTGGTCAGATATAGAAGGGAGATTGTGATTAGCGTACCCGTGACATGATACATGATCATTTTCTGTTTTCTTCCAGAACCAAACCTTCATATATATAGATCTCGGCATCTTTCCATCCATCCCATCCTATTCCTGCCTTGTCGCGCGATGTATAACCGAGGAACTCTTCCACGGTCCAGCCATGTTCTGTTGCAACCTGTGGAAGCATGGTCCCTGACCGGGCCCCTTTCTTTATATATATTCCGTGTCTGCCGGTTTTTATCTCACCGATGTTGTCAATCCTTTGCATGGGGCCGAGGACAGTGATTTCCATTTCGACCTTTTCATATTCTTTTTCTGAAAGTGCAGGGAATCTGGGATCTTCGAAAGCCGAGGAGTATGCTGAAGCTTTCACAACTTCATATAATGGTTCTTCACTCACGAACCGCCCTATGCAACCTCTCAGAACCCCTTTGATTTTGAGAGTGACAAAGGCGCCATAAGGTTGCTTCAGTCCTGCTGTGATTATGTTTTCATCAATTGAGTAGGTCATTTTACCTGAAAGAGCGCTTTTTATGGTATTATGTGCTATGGTGAAAAGGATATCTTTTTCCTCCCCGGTAATCATCAGTTCGTTTCCGGAAGCTCCTTCCTCGGTATTTTCCACTACAGCTATTGCATGATAACCTACCACTTCATCTTTGCTTCCGTATTCCGAATCGCCCGAGTTGCAGTAATCCAGCCTGACATATTCAAACTCATCTCTTCCTTCGGTAAGGTATAGTAATGCCAGCCCGGAACTCCAGCCACACATCGACGTTGCGAGGTTGGGAATGTTTGAGGATGAATTTTTCCTGAGAGCTGCCAGAAACATATCCGGATCGCCCGATACCAGTCCTCTGGCTGTCAGATCGTCGGCTTTTCTGGCCTCGTTATATGACGGATAATGTGAAAAGTCGCTGCTTATAACAAAAAGATTTTCACTTGTAAACCATGGTCTGAGAGCCTCAGCAATCTTCCTGATGGTGGCGGGGTTGGTTGTGCCGATAATGACCGGGACTATCTTCGGAGTTGGTTTATAATAATGTTGTATAAATGGTATTTGTACCTCAAGACAATGGTCCTGGTTATGAGCAGTAGTGGGGAAGTTAAAAACCGCATTTTCTTTCCTGAGTTTTTCTCCTATCTCCCTGTTAACGATGGTCCGGCCCAGGGGAGTTATAAAATCACCCGTATAGTATACTGAAGCCCCTTCGAAAGCCATTACGTGGCTGGAACCTATAAGGAAGATATTTTTATACCCGGCATCGGGAGGAGTTGCCGAAAATGCTGATGCCGCTATCCTGCCGGAAAAGACATAACCGGCATGTGGGGAAATTATTGCCCTCGTTTTCAGTGGCTTATCCGTTTTTTTGCATTCTGTAAAGAGCTTTGTCAGTTCTGTGCTGAGTGTTGATTTGCCGGACGTGTAAAATCGTCCTGCAGCAACCGGCTGTCTGTCAACCGTTCTGTTTTGTGAAAAAAGGTCCATGATAGTGATAATTGTGAGCAGGAAAACAATTCCGGTGCGCATGATAATACATGATTTTGGAGTAATAAAGGTACCAAAAAATCATAAAAGAATGTACCCGGGAAGAACCCTGAGACCTATAATAAAACCACCGACTCCTTTAATATCTCTCCATTGTCGTCAAGAGCATATATCTTAATGCCGATGCTTACAATAGGATTCGCGATCATGTCAATAACAGGGCCGAAACTGTCTTTAAGTTCTTCAAGTTCCATGCTGTCGAATTCATCAGCATTGAAATACAGATGGATCATCAGTGTATTCTCCGGTTCATTTATCGAACAGAGTGTCTTCACTATTTTGGCAAGCCAGATGGAAGAAGCGGTATTGAAATACTCCAGGTTCAGCCGCAGATTGGTTATCTTCTGAGGGTCCTTGGAATAGTGAGTTACCCATTTGAAGACATTCTCATATAAGTCGACAGCATTTTCGGGTATCGATCTTCCGCTAAAGGCCAGTTCGCCCGTTGCGGGGTTAAGTTCAATCCGGGGAGTCTTCGCCGTTGGCTCAATGAAAAGATTTTTTAGCTCCACTTTGTCGCTGTTAAATTTGAAGAAATAATACGGTCATAAAATTAAAACTCTTTTGTAATTACAAGTTAAAAAACCTTAAAGATATTCACAGGAGTATAAAGAAAAAGAAAAAAATCATCTTTAGCCACGGTTTTATCAGCTCATGTACGTTTTGACACCGTTATGTTTCAGTCCATTGCCCGAAAATATTATCTTTGCGCCTGAAAATTTTTTGCAAGAATGGAAGATCTGCTCAGAGAAAAGATAAAAGAAGCCGTCAGGGTTCTGTATGCCGGTGAAGCCGACGACGACCTTATTCAGTTACAGGAAACAAAAAAAGAATTCAGTGGCGATTTTACCCTGGTGGTATTCCCTCTGCTGAGGTTTTCAAAAAACACCCCGGAAAAAACAGGAGAATCCATTGGTACTTATCTGGTCGGGGCCTGTTCCTCACTGGCAGGTTTCAATGTGATCAAGGGATTTCTAAACCTGGAAGTATCGGATAAGTGGTGGATGGGTTTCTTCTCACAAATGATAGCCGGCAATGACTACCTGGCACAATGCAGGGTTAAACAACCCGAAACGATAATGGTGGAGTTTTCTTCGCCAAACACCAATAAACCGTTGCACCTGGGGCATATCAGGAACAATCTGCTGGGTTATTCTTTATACAGGCTTCTGTCTGCCTGCGGACATAAGGTTATAAAAACCAATATTGTAAACGACAGGGGAATACATATCTGCAAGTCGATGCTTGCCTGGCAGAAATATGGTGAGGGCGAAACTCCTGAGTCTTCAGGTATCAAAGGCGACCATCTTGTCGGGAAATACTATGTTCTCTTTGAAAGAAAATACAAGCAGGAAGTTGAAGGGCTTAAGGAAAATGGTGTGGACGAGGCTGAAGCAAGAAATTCCGCTCCGCTTATCAGGGAAGCCCGTGATATGCTTCTGAAATGGGAAGCAGGCGACAGCGAAGTCATGGAACTGTGGAGGAGAATGAACCAGTGGGTCTATTCGGGATTTGATGTAACATACAGTTTGTTAGGTGTCGACTTCGATAAAATATATTATGAATCAGATACTTATAAGATCGGACGTGATCTCGTAATGAACGCGCTGAAAGAAAATGTTTTATACAGGCATGACGACAGTTCTATATGGGTCGACCTCAGTGCTGAAGGTCTCGATCAGAAACTTCTTCTAAGGTCCGACGGAACAGCTGTCTATATGACCCAGGATCTCGGTACAGCCGTTCTCAGACATGAGGAATATGGATTCGACCGTTGTTTGTATGTTGTTGGCAATGAGCAGAATTATCACTTCCAGGTTCTGAAGGCGGTCCTTAAGAAAATGCGATATCCCTGGTCGGATGGTCTTTACCATTTTTCTTACGGGATGGTTGAACTTCCTGAGGGAAAAATGAAATCGAGGGAAGGAACCATCGTTGATGCCGATGACCTCATTGAAGAAATGAAAGAGACAGCCCGCGATGTATCAGCGGAACTGGGTAAGCTGGCCGACTTTACCAATGAAGAGAAAGAAGAGATATTTGCAAAAATAGGGATGGGAGCGCTTAAATATTTTATTCTGAAAGTTGACCCGAGAAAAAACATGACCTTCAACCCTTCCGAATCAATCGACTTCAACGGAAATACAGGGCCATTTATCCAGTATACCTATGCAAGGATAAGATCCGTATTCCGTAAAGCAGATCAGAACGGAGTGGCATACGATAAAGTCATACCGGCCGGAATAAAAGCCGGGGAAAAAGAATTAGCGCTGATTAAGATCCTCAGAAGATTCACGGCAGTGGTATCTGAAGCGGCAGAAACATACAGTCCTGCGATTGTGGCAAACTACTGCTACGAACTTGCCAGGGAATATAACCAGTTCTATCACGATTTCACGATTTTGGGAGAACCCGATAACTCAGTTCGCAACCTTCGCCTTGCACTCTCTGATGCCACCAGCAGGGTTCTGGGTACCGGAATGTGGCTTCTGGGTATTGAAATGCCGGAAAGGATGTAGTATAACATTTAAAATCATTGATATATAACGATGTTTGAAAATTTAAGTGAACGTTTGGAGAGATCCTTTAAGCTACTTAAGGGACAGGGCAGAATTTCGGAAATAAATATTGCCGAGACACTTAAGGAAGTCAGAAGGGCTCTGCTGGATGCTGACGTTAATTTTAAGATCGCGAAACAATTCACCGATACGGTAAGGGCTAAAGCTCTCGGTCAGGAAGTACTTAAAGCCGTCAATCCATCCCAGATGATGGTTAAGATCGTGCATGATGAACTTGCCGGACTGATGGGGGGCGATAAGACCGACATCAATATTAAGGTTAATCCGTCCATTATTCTTATTGCAGGACTTCAGGGTTCAGGTAAGACCACTTTCAGCGCCAAACTGGCTAAATGGGTTAAAACGAAAAGGAGCAGGAACCCGCTTCTTGTTGCCGGTGACGTATATCGTCCGGCAGCCATCGAGCAGCTCAGTGTCATCGGAGAGCAGGCCGAAGTTCCGGTTTATACCGAGGAGGGTAATATGAATCCGGTCCAGATCGCCAGGAACGCAGTGCGGGAAGCAAAGTTGAAAGGTAACGACGTAGTTATTATAGACACTGCCGGACGTCTTGCTGTCGATGAGGAGATGATGAATGAAATATCGTCAATAAAATCAGCCGTAAACCCCCATGAGATACTCTTTGTGGTCGACTCCATGACCGGCCAGGACGCTGTAAACACAGCAAAAGAGTTTAATGAGCGGCTTGATTTTGATGGTGTCGTCCTTACAAAACTCGACGGTGATACACGAGGCGGAGCAGCCCTTTCTATTAAGTATGTAGTAAATAAACCTGTAAAGTTCATAAGCTCGGGCGAGAAACTGGATGCCATCGACATCTTTTATCCGCTAAGGATGGCCGACAGGATACTGGGAATGGGAGACATCGTTTCACTTGTCGAAAAAGCTCAGGAACAATATGACGCCGAGGAGGCAAGAAAACTCCAGAAAAAAATCGCCAAAGATCAGTTCGATTTCAACGATTTCATCTCACAGATCCAGCAGATAAAAAAAATGGGCAATATTAAGGATCTGATGGCCATGATACCCGGTGTAGGCAAAGCTGTTAAAGACCTCGATATCGATGATAATGCATTTAAAAGCATAGAAGCGATAATCAGAAGCATGACACCTGAAGAGAGGTCAAATCCTGTTGTCCTGAACGGAAGCAGAAGAAAACGTATAGCAATGGGCAGCGGTACCACAGTCCAGGAAGTGAACAAGCTTCTCAAGCAGTTCGACGATACCAGAAAGATGATGAAAATGGTAACAAAAAGTGGCGGAAATGCTGCAAAAATGCTTGGCAAAAGATAACTGACAATATGTATACCCTGATCGACGGAAAGCAAACTGCAGCCGATATCAGACGCGAAATTGCCGATAAGGTTGCTTCGATGCGGAAAAGAGGATTCGCTGTCCCTCATCTGGCAGCTGTTCTTGTGGGTGACGACCCATCCAGCCGGACCTATGTATCCAATAAGGTAAAAGATTGTGAGGAGGTGGGTTTTCGCTCTACCCTGGTAACATATGGAAATGATGTGCCTGAGGATATCCTTCTCGCAAAAATAGAAGAATTTAACAGCGACAGCAGTATCGACGGATTTATTGTGCAGCTTCCGCTTCCTGATCATATAAAAGAGACGAAAGTGATAGAAGCCATTGATCCTTCAAAAGATGCTGACGGCTTTCACCCTGTCAACCTGGGAAGAATGATGATAGGCCTTGAGGGATTTCTTCCTGCAACACCTTATGGCATCATGGAACTTATTAAAAGATACAGGATCGAGACCCGGGGTAAAAACTGTGTTGTGATCGGCAGAAGCAACATTGTAGGACGCCCGGTGAGCATCCTTCTTTCAGGAAAAGGTGTCGATGCTACTGTGACCGTGGTTCACAGCCGGACAGCAAACATACCTGATGTTTTAAGGGAGGCCGATATAATAATTGCCGCATTAGGTTCACCGGGATTTGTTAAAGCAGAAATGGTTAAGGAGGGTGCTGTCGTAATTGATGTTGGTACCACGCGTGTAGAAGCTCCGGGAACAAAATCGGGCTTCAGGCTTTCAGGTGATGTAGACTTTGAAAGCGTTGCTCCAAAGTGCTCCTTCATAACACCTGTACCCGGTGGTGTAGGACCCATGACAAGAGTTTCGCTGCTGAAAAATACGCTCTTTGCAGCCCAAAACAGGAAACAAGGTTGAAGATCACTTCAGGGGATCATCCATTCCCCTGAAATACAGATCATATCCTCCCTGTCCTCCCGGCCTGTTTGATGAGAACATCAGAAGGAGATTGGTATAATTGGTTACAGTACCTGTAACAGGCCTGTATTCATCGTATTGAGTGTTGATATCGGGACCCAGGTTCTCAGCCGTGCTCCACTTCCCGTTTCTGAATAACGACATGTACAGGTCAAATCCTCCCATCCCTCCGGGGCGGTCAGATGCAAATACCATAATATCCCCGAAAATAAAAGGACATTTATCTTCACTGCTGCTGTTGACGCTGTCAACCGGCACCGAGGATTCTGAATACAAACCGCTGAACCATGTCTCAGGATCAGTCTCGGCAGGTCTTGCTGCAATGAAAATATCAAAGTTGCCTCCGACATTCGTTGAAAAGACTGCGGTGTCCTGGTTGTTGTCAAAGCTTATATATGCGTCGTCATGAACTGTGTTGAGAAGACTGACCGGGTAGGGTCCTGAAATTGCAGGAATAGCTGCTCCCTGCGATGGCTGGTTTTTGCAATAGTAAAAATCAAGGTCCCCATCTTCATTCTGTGAAGATAGTAACAGGTACTCGTAGCCGTCGACAGTACTGAAAAAACGATAGGGTCCGAATTCATTGCCGGGGCTATTGACTCTTGAAGCAAGTTCAGTCAGGAATGGATCTGATGTCACCTCACATCCGAATCCAAAGGCACCCGTTGTCTGGTCCCATACAAAGGACACCATTCCCTGAACAAGGTCAAATTCATCTCCCATACTGTTCCTGTTGCTCGAAAAAAACAGAAAAACATTATCGTATATCTGATGGATATCGAGGTTGTAATCATCATACTCCGAATTCAGGTCTTGAAGTGCAAATGTTGCAGTATCGGGGAAGGTGCCAAAGGGAAACTTAATGGGATTCTCTTCTTTTTTGCACGACAGGAGCCCTGAACCTATCATAAGGACTATCGAAAGTAATAAACCGGTGGAAATTTTTAAATATCTTTTCATAACAGACTTATTATACTACTTTAACGCAAAGATACCAAAATTAGTATCAATAGAAAGACCGGGGGTTTGCCCGGTCTTTCTGAGGTAGAATTTAGGTTAATTCCAGGGTAAATTGGGTATAGGGTAATCTAATATGTATTTACAGAGAAGATGAATATTTGACTGCATAGGTTGCGTTTATATGGCAGAAAAAAGTAAAAAAAACAGCTGCTTTTTATATTATGTTGAAATACAACTGTTTGAAAAAATGTACTATTGTTAATAATTGAATACAGGCCGTTAAAGGTTTGCAATAATTAATATTATTTTTGTGCAATAATAACTCTGGCCATGGAAGAGGATAAATTTGGTTTGCAGTGGGAGGATGAAATAAATCAGGCTGTCCAGAAGTTCGAGCGGATGAGAAGAAATAATGAAAGTTATTTCTTTGATGTCGTTGAATTTGAATCCATAATTGACTATTACATAGAGAACAACAATTCGGTAAAGGCTTACGAAGCAGCATCGCTGGCTTCAAAACAACATCCTTATTCGGTTTCAATACAGCTTCGAAAAGCAAAAGTCCTTCTCGAAAAGGGTCGGGCTCTGGAAGCATTGGGGATACTTAAACAACTTGAAAGCATTGAACCCGGCAATCATGAAATTTTCATCGCAAAGGGAACTGCCATGGGCATCCTGGGTGATATTCAGGGAGCAAAGAGGGTGTTTGATTATGCTCTCTCTCTTGATTATGACGACATAGCCGGGATACTTTTTTCAATAGTATCGGTTCTCCAGAATCTCAATTACTATGATCACCTGATCCCCTATCTTCTCAGGTTAATAGAACTGGAACCCGAATTCCAGTCACATCTTTACGACCTGGCCTATGCATACGAAAAGACTGAAGATTACGCCAACAGCATAATATATTATTTAAAATATCTCGAAGAAGAACCTTTTTCTGACAGTGCATGGTATAACCTTGGCATAATTTATAACAAGATAGACCAGCCTTCAAAAGCTCTCGAAGCCTATGATTATGCTCTTGCCGTTAACCACCAGAATTCATTCGCACTGTTCAATAAAGCTAATATTCTAAGCAATCTCGAAAGGTATACCGAAGCTATTCCCGTGTACCATGAATACCTTGGAGTAGAACCTGATAGTTTTGAGGCTCTTAACTATCTGGGAGAATGCTACGAAAAAACAGGCGATGTAATACTGGCAAGACAATACTATCACGATGCTATCGAAATTGCCCCCGAATATGCTGAACCATGGTTCGGACTAGGGGTAGTAGAACTTAAAACCGGCAACCCTGATGACAGTATTATTTTTTTCAGGAAAGCTGTTCGTCTTGATGACGAAAACCCTGAATACTGGTATTTTATGGGGAAAGCCTATCATGCCAGGTCTGAACTAAAGAGCTCTGTTTCATGCTTCAGGGAAGCTCTGAAACTTGATCCCTATTATGATGAGGTCTGGCTCGATTTTGCCAAGATCATTCTAAGCGAGAAGCTTGAAAAAAAGGCATTACCATACCTCGATCATGCCTGCAAGGCAACAGGCGAAGTGCCCGGAATAAATTATCTGCTTGCTTCTTTCTACCTGAAATCAGGAAACACCGATAGAGCTTTTTACCACCTCTCTCTTGCCCTCGACATAGACAGCGGTCTGTTTTTTGTATACA
Organism: Bacteroidales bacterium; assembly: GCA_016936435.1. Taxonomy (GTDB): domain Bacteria; phylum Bacteroidota; class Bacteroidia; order Bacteroidales; family VadinHA17; genus LD21. The sequence goes on along the minus strand of JAFGXX010000197.1, from coordinate 15,811 downwards.
GGGAGCTCTTCCCGAGGCAAATTCTCTCAAGAAAGATCATCAGGCTTCTGATCAAGTTTGACCTGATCTGAAAACCGAACCTGTAATTCTGATACGTCATGAAAAAAATACTTCCTTATCTGCCCGACCGTCCGCGTAAACCCAGAGAATACGGACTTACCATGGTGATGGATAAAGGCCTGAGCCTGAATGAAGCAGCCAGCTTTATGTCGGTCGGAAGCAGTTATACCGATTACGTTAAGCTTGGTTTCGGGACCTCTCTTATAACTCCCGGTCTTGAAAAGAAGATCAATATTTACAAAAAGGAAGGTGTGATACCTTATTTCGGGGGAACCCTCTTTGAAGCGTTTGTAATACGCGATATGTTCAAAGAATTTGTAAAGTTTCTCGATAAGTACAGGATCGACCTAGTTGAGGTATCTGACGGGTCTTTCGATATTGACCATGACCGTAAACTTGAATATATTCACAAACTTGCCAGACACAGAACCGTGATCTCCGAAGTTGGTTCAAAAAAGAAAGAGGTCGTTTACAGCCCTGATCAGTGGGTGGAGATGATGAAAGCAGAACTCGATGCCGGTTCTGTTAAAGTGATAGCAGAAGCAAGGGAATCAGGGACTACAGGCATTTATAACGAGGATGGCTCAATAAACAACTCCATTATCGGCGCCATTTCCGACCAGGTGAAACTCGAAAATGTTATCTGGGAAGCCCCGATGAAGAGCCAGCAGGCATGGTTTATCAAACATTTCGGCGCCAACGTAAACCTTGGAAATATTGCACCTTACGAAATAATACCCCTCGAATCTCTCAGGCTAGGACTGCGTGGCGATACATTCTTCCAGTTTCTTCCGGATGAACTTAAACAATAGTGTGTTTCTTAAATTCTTCTCATTAGACCGGAGATGAGAAAATTCGGGCTCATAGGATATCCCCTCACACACTCATTTTCTGTCAGATATTTCTCGGAAAAATTCAGAAGGGAAAATATCACAGACTGTGTCTATGAAAATTATCCCATAAAAAAGATAGAGGAATTTCGGACTCTTCTTAAAAAAAATCCTGGTCTGACCGGACTCAATGTTACAATCCCCTATAAAACCGAAATACTCAGATATGTCGACATAACAGGAGACGAAGTTGACCAGATCGGAGCTGCAAATGTGCTTAAAATTAAGTGGATGAAGGACAGACCCTATATCTCAGCCTTCAACAGCGACGTAACGGGAATTAAAGACTCCCTGGTTCCCTGCATCAGAGGTACTGCCCGAAGAGTAATGGTCCTGGGTACAGGTGGCAGCAGCAAAGCCGTAGTATGGACCCTCAAAAAACTGGGTTGTGAGATTATTCAGGTTTCCAGGAAGAACAGGTCAGGGGTTCTTACATATGAAGAAATAACACCGTCAGTTCTGGGCTCGGTCGATATAATAGTGAATACAACACCACTTGGAATGTACCCTGATACAGGTTCAAAGCCTGATATTGACTACGGTAGCCTTGGCCCGGAACATACTCTCTTCGACCTGGTTTATAATCCGGAGATGACAGAATTTCTCAGAACAGGAAAGGAGAGAGGCTGCAGAATAATAACCGGGATGAAGATGCTGCGTTCGCAGGCCGAGCGATCTTGGGATATCTGGAACGATGATTCGCTATAGCATAATACATGCTTAAAAACAACTGAGCGATTCACACACCGAAACTGAGATCATGCAGCCTGTCAAAAAGACCACCTGCAAAACCTGCCAGTAAAATACCTGCAATGCAGATTATCAGTGCCAGGCTGCCGGCAAAATCACTTTTTATCTTCTTTAAAGGCCGGTCAGGGCTGGCAGAGAAGATAATCCTGATAAGATCAATATAGTAATATAGTGTCAGTAACGTATTTGCAGAAATTACAAGGAGAAAGAAATAGAATCCCTTTTCAGCGGCCGCCGCAAAAACAAAAAATCTCCCGAAGAAACCTGCAAAAGGAGGAATGGCTGCTAGTGAGAGCAAAGCAACGGTTATCGCAAGAGCCAGACTCCTGTTTGAATGGTACAATCCCCTGAAATCTGAAATTTCATCCCTGCCTGTCGCTTCTGTCACCAGTAACACAGTTACAAACAAACCCATGGCAGAAAAAATAAATGCTGCTGACGAGTATATTATCGATGCCATGCCAAGAGGACTGATACCGATAATGCCGGTCAGTATATAAGCCGTCTGCACCAGTGTAGACCAGGCAAGAAAACGGCTGGTCTTCTTCTGCCTCAATGTTATGATATTTCCTGCAGTGATCCCTCCAAGAGTGAGAAAAAATATAGTCTTTTGCCACAGTATCGAAACTGACGGGAATATGGAAAAAAGAATTATCAGCAGGATAAAAATTGATGAGACAGATATTACAATTGCTTGCAGTGATGTCAATCCTGAAGGATCACGTCCACCCATGCCGCCGATAATAAGATAGTACGGGACGATAAATATTTTTATCAGAATACCTCCAAACATTAAGAATAAAGCAAGTACCTGAAGGGTGTTGTTCATGTTAATGGTGATCAGCTCGGAGAAGTACAGTGTCCCGCATATCCCGTATGTGATTGATATACCGGACAGTATAAGCAAAGATGAAAATAATGAAGTCCTGATCATCCCGTCCGTAGATGCCGGAAGGTCCCGCTTCCCCTTTTGTATTTTTACCATTGCTGAAACAGGAAGAGCTGCCAGTTCAATTCCCAGATAGAGTACCAGGAAATGACCTGCTGAAAGCATCAGGTATATTCCAAGAAGAGATAAAAAGATAAGAACATAAAAGTCTCTTGCATCGCGTGTATCTTTCTGCCTGCTTAGCCATCCGAATGTCTTCAGCAGGATAATAAGAATGGCCACATTCAGAATATTCTTCATAATGATGGGAAGCGGGGATGCCAGGAACATTCCTCCGAAAGCGATGCCGTCTTTAACGGTTAAAAAACCCATGGCTGCCACAACAAGGAAGAGCCCTGTTGCGGTAATGCTTAATGTGAACGCACTAAACATTTTTCTGTTCGAGCCTGCTGTTAAGGTCAGGATCATCACTGCCGCAAGCAGCACTTCATGACGCATATATATCAGTTCTTCCAGGTTCATAAATTCTATGGTCGCTATAATTCTTTAAAACAGATTAATAGTATTTATCCTTGACAGCAGAGGCTTTAGTCCCGCATCTATAAGTGACAGTATCCATGCCGGAAAAAAACCTGCCACCAGAGGCGGTATCAGGAGTATCAAAACCGTGATCCTTTCCGATAGCATTATCCCGTTACAGTCGGCATTCCTGCTTTCAGCTTTTTCAGATGCTCTGAAGAGGATCTTAAGAGCGATCAGCAAAATGAAAATTATCATTATGGCCATTGAAACCAGGACCACAATACCGCTTATCTTTCTTAAAGGTTCATTTTCCTGTAAAAATGCGCTGATCATCAGTTTCCACCCCGTAAAACCCACTGAACCCGGTACTCCTCCCATAATGAGGACCGCAATCAAATAGCTGACAGGCAAACCCAAACGACGCAGCCGGAGATTAAGAATACTTTTTACTTCTGCTGTCCCTGTCCGTGTATTTATCATTTCTGTAAGCGCAAAAAGCAGGATAACTGCAGTTCCGTGAGAGAACAACATCACGATTGCACCCGTTAATGCCATCTCATTAACCAGGAGCAGGGAGAAGAATATGAGTCCGCTGTAACTTACTGAAGACCATATTAGAATATTCCGAAGGTCTTTCTGCATTATTGTGAGAGCCGATCCGAAAACCACCCCTGCGGCCACGACCGGAAGAAGGTACAACGACACTTCGTTGGCACCTTCAGGCATAAGGTATATGCCAAATCTGAAAGCACCATATATTCCCAGTTTAATAATCAGACCGGAATAAAATGACCGTAACTCCGGTGACATGGAAGACAAAGTCCCGGGTAGCCAGATGCTGAAAGGTACTAAAGCTCCTGTTACTGCAAAGCCCGTAAATATCATTGGGAAAAAGACCTGTTGCGGCTGCCGGGCCATTAAATATTTCTGTATAGCCAGTGAACTGAATGTGAAATAATTACCGTCAGGTGCTGAGTTATAATAAACCCCAAGTAAACCGACCAGCACCAGTGCAGCACCTCCGGCAGGGATCAGAATGAATTTCATCAGTGAAGCTTTACCGTTTCCCTTGCCCTCCATGCTCTGCATGATGAATAATGGGACAAGTATCCCGGCGAAAAATACAAATGCAGTAAGCAGATCTGTTGAAACAATGAAGCCTGATGATGCACTGACAGTTAACAACAGTAGTACATAAAACTCCTTCGGCGGGATTTCTCCCGGCCTTGTATGAAATACTGCTGCGAACGCCGCCAGCGAGCTTATTATAAGCATTAAAAGTGTAATACCGTCAGCGCCGGCGATATAATGAATGTTCATGCTGCCAAACCACATCAGATCTTCCGTGAAAAGCATATTTTCCAAGGAACCGTGTTCGATTTCTATAAGGTAAAGGGGTATCAGGATAACAGATAAAAGCAACTGTAAAACGGCAGATGCCCTGGCAATAGCCCTTATATTATCAGGTTTCCTGACGGCAAGGATCACTATTATGGTTAAAAGTGGTAATAAAATGAATATTGTAAGAATACCCATCGGTTACAGTTTTTTGGTTCCTGGTTTCTTCTCTTCTTTTGCCTGTTCTTCCTTTGTTCTGATCTTCATAAATAGTACAATGGCAACTGCTGCCTCACATATCATGACTGCAATGAGCATTAAGGCTACCATAAGGCCTTCTGTTTTATGAAAAAAAAGGTAGCTGTTGAAAGCAGCAAAATTTATGATGACTGAATTTAACATCAGAGCCAGCGATACTGTCACGGAAATCCGGCTCTTCCGGATTATCAAACCATAAATTCCGGCAGAGAACATAACAACTGCTGTAATGAGATAATATTCAAGGTGAATATCCGTGTTCATGTGCTCTTTATTTTTATTAGTTTTTCTTCTTCTCCAAGGTCTCCCGGTCACGCGAAACAGCTTTTATCAGTATAATAGCTGTCATTATAATAAAAGATATCATCAGCAGAGGCAAAAGCCAGCCATTTGTAAGTGACGGGATAAAATTGTCAAAGCCTCCAGGCAGATTCGTGTCACCTGCCGGCCCACTGTAGGGTGCAAACCTGAAGCGCACTATTGTAATTATTGTTACAGCCGCAAATGCTGCAGCTGCAATTATGGCTATAGCCTGCCTGAGCCATGTTTGTCGTTTTTCCTCAGGCAGAGGTGTTTTTATTCTCCATTCCGGCTTACGCACCAGCAGGATCACTATTCCGGCACATAAAACAAGATTAATTGCAGCCAGAGAAAAAAGTCTGAGCGAAAAAAAAATGCCTGATGTGCCGGCTAGCAATATTGAGGTATAAACCGCCGACATTGTAACCGAACGGGTTGTTACTGCCAGAACAGAAACAACAATAATCACTGAGCAAAAAATCGGGAACAGAATCTGAGCGGTCATTTTATTTCTGTTATTTATTCATTAATTACTTCCGGCATCTATGCTATATTTTCAGATTGACAATTATAATGATTATTAATGAAGGAACAGTTCGTCGGGGTATTCTATATCTTCAAGGAAGAGTCCCCTTGCTGGCGCTGATAAGCCTGCCCTGCAGCGATCCTTCGCCATAATGATCTCTTCGAACTGTTTAATTGTGAGTTTGCCTTTTCCTATATCGATCATAGTCCCGGTAATGGACCTGACCATATTTCTCAAGAATCTGTCGGCCTTAATGGTAAGGACCAATCTGTTGCTGTCTTCTTCCCATCCTGCATGATCAATTCTGCAAATGTTTGTCCTGGTTCCTGAATGGAGTTTGCTGAAACTGGTGAAATCATCATGTTTCATCAGTATAGCGCATGCTTCATTCATTGTTTCGTAATCAACGGATCCGGGTACATACCAGGCACGGTCTGTGCTGAAAGGATCCTTTAACCTGGTTACATAATACCTGTAAGTTCTCGAAAGAGCACTGAATCTTGCATGGGCATCTGGCACCACCTCTGCTATTCTACGTATCGCAATATCAGAAGGAAGATAACGATTCAGCCTGTGGAGAAATTTATCCGGGTCTTTGGTATGATATGTATCAGAGTCGAAATGAGCACAAAAAAAACTTGCATGCACACCTGTATCTGTTCTTCCTGCACCCGTAACTGTTATCTTTTCACCGGCGATTGTGCTCATGGCGTTTTCCAGCACCTTCTGAACAGTAGGGGCATGAGGTTGCAGCTGCCAGCCATGATATGCAGCCCCGCTGAATGATAAAAACATGAAATATCTCCTTTTCACTCCCTGCATTGTGCAAATATAGCTAAATGGTCATGTTTACTTCTGGCTGTTCCTTAAATACTCAAACAATAAATTTTACCATACTCTTTGAAAATCCATCTTTAAATGTAAATTTACGATCACTAAATAACAACTATGTGTTTAACCTAATAACTGCAAAATGACTGAACAGAAAAACACTCAGCTAGCCGGAATGGCCTTTATGGGGATGATATTTTTCCTTTTCGGCTTTGTTACGACTTTTAATATAACTCTTGCCGATAAGTTCAAAGCTGTTTTTGAGCTTTCAAATTTCCAGGCACAGCTGGTGAACGGTGCATTTTTCTTTACCTACTTTGTTCTCTCTTTTACTGCCGGCGGTATCATTAAAAAAATCGGCTACAAAGGAGGTGTTATACTCGGACTCCTTCTGGTGGCTGCAGGCAGCTTTCTCTTTTTCCCGGCCGCAAAAGCACTTTCATTTCCGTTTTTTCTGTTCGCAATATTTATAATGGCAGGTGGTGTTGTTTTTCTTCAGGTTGCAGCAAATCCTTACGTTACAGCACTGGGGCCCTCTGAAACAGCCTCGGGCAGACTGAACCTGACACAGGCTCTGAATTCAATTGCCACGTATCTGGCACCAATCATTGCAGGAGTATTTGTCTTTAAGACAGCAGCCGACGCTGCCCTGTCTGCTTCTGAAGCCGCCAGATCAGTACCCGGGCCTTTCCTGGTAATAGGTATCATAGTCCTTATTATTGCATTTGCAGTATATATGCTTCGTCTTCCCCTTATATCTACTCAGGGTGTGGAAAAAAAGAGCGTATGGAAATATCCGCATGTAACTCTGGGTGCCGTGGGTATTTTTTGTTATGTGGGAGCAGAGGTTGGTACCGCCGCCTTCCTTCAGCGTTATTTCCAGACAGCGCTGAACATGGCGCAATCCGATGCTGCCAGGATGATAGCTCTCTACTGGGGCGGATCTATGGTTGGACGTTTTTATGGTTCATTCATGCTCTCTAATGTCAGGAGCGCAAGAAAATATCTCTATACCGTGATCGTGATCGCTCTTGCATTTTTTGTAGGCTGGTTCGTGAGGTCTGAAATTACCGACGGACTAATCTTTGCCGGAATTGCATTGCTGAATTATCTTGCAATTCAGCTTGGCAGGGGAAAAGCTGCACGTTCACTGGCTGTTTTCGGCATTATTGCCGCAGCCCTCCTCGTCGTTGTAATGTCTACAAGCGGTAGTTTTACTCTATGGCTGGGTCTTGCAATAGGCTTCTTCAACTCTATCATGTTCCCGAATATTTTCACTCTCGGTGTCGAAGGCCTCGATAAGGGCGAGCTTAGCATGGCATCCGGACTGATAAATACTCTTATTGTGGGAGGTGCGGTAGTACCTGTGCTTATGGGCGTTATGGCTGATACGATAGGGGTAAGAGCTGCTTTTATTCTTCCGATAATATGTTATCTCTATATAGTATTCTATGCTCTTGTGGGTAGCAAAAAACGATAATTAACTTGTAACACATAATATTGATGGCTACTAAAGAAGTACTTACAACAAAAATTAATGGCGGTGACAACGATATCTTTCGCGAGCTGTATGGTAATGATATTTCAGAACTTAAACGAAATTCAGAGAGATATCTGAAGCTTCTCGATCAGTTCACTTCTGAGTTCGGCGTGAAGGATGTGGAATTTTTCAGTTCACCCGGACGCACTGAAATAGGCGGCAATCATACTGACCATAACTGGGGAAGAGTGCTTGCCGGTGCTGTTAACCTCGATAATGTGGCAGTTGCAGGTCCAAACGGAACTGATGTCATCCGTATCCTTTCAGAGGGTTATCCGCGTTTCGAGGTTGATTTGTCGTCGCTGACCCCGGTGATGGATGAGAGGTTCACATCAGCAGCCCTGGTCAGAGGGATATGCTCGAGGTTCAGGGAGCTCGGTTTTGAAGTGGGTGGTTTCGACGCTTGTATCGACGGAGGTGTTCCGAAGGGCTCAGGACTTAGCTCTTCAGCCTCTTTTGAAGTGCTGGTGGGCGCAATCCTGAACCGCTTATTCAATAACGACAGAATGGACCCTATCAGGAACGCAATAATTGGACAGTATGCAGAAAACAATTACTTTGGAAAACCCTGCGGACTGATGGACCAGACCGCATGCGCCATGGGAGGCCTCATAACCATCGACTTCAGGGATCCTTCCTCGCCGGTGGTTAAAAAGGTAGACTTCGATTTTGTGGCAACAGGTTTTTCACTTGTCATAACCGATACAGGAGGAAACCATGCCGACCTTAACGATGAATATGCATCTCTGCCTTCAGATATGAAAGCCGTTGCGGCTGAACTGGGAGCCAGGGTCCTGAGAGAAGTCAGCCTTGAACAGGTACTTGACGTTGCCCCCAACATCCGGGAAAAGGTCGGTGACAGGGCCATCCTGAGAGCCATACATTTTCATGGAGATAACCAGCGCGTTGTTGAACAGGTGGAAGCACTCGAAAAAAACGATTTCAAAGCATTTCTCTCAATGGTTGTCGATTCAGGATTCAGCTCCTACATGTACAACCAGAACATCTTCCCTGTCAATAACATAAAAGAACAGGGAGTATCAGTGGCTCTGGCCCTCAGCGACCTGATTCTCAGAGGAGAAGGCGCATGGAGAGTTCATGGAGGAGGTTTTGCCGGCACAATCCAGGCATTCGTGCCTGCTGCCCTGCTTCAAAAATATATTGACACTCTCGAACATTTTTTCGGGAAAGGTGCATGTAAAAATCTTTTCATCCGACACAGGGGAGCCGGAATTGTTGAACTTTAACTGCTTTAACCAATGAATAATATCATAGCCGAAGAATGCTTCGAGGGTATTCATGAGGGCAAAGCGGTTTCCCTCTATACCCTGGAAAATAAAAATAAAATAGCGGTACAGATCACCAATTATGGTGCCATAATTGTAAGCATCTTCGTTCCCGACAGGTCAGGAAAAGTAGCTGATATTGTCCAGGGATATGATACCCTGAAGGAGTACATAAACGGCAACGGACCCTATATGGGGGCTGTATGCGGAAGATGCGCAAACAGGATAGCAAAAGGAAGATTCACTCTCGGAGATAAGGAATATAATCTCGCGGTGAATAACGGCCCCAACCATCTTCACGGAGGTATAAGGGGATTCAACAAGGTTGTCTGGACAGTGCTCGGCAGCACGGCATCGGAAGTAAGGATGCAGTATATTTCACCCGACGGGGAAGAAGGCTACCCCGGAAATCTGACTGTCACTGTAACATATTCTCTTTCAGATGATAATGAACTTCGGATAGATTATCAGGCATACACCGACAAAACAACAGTCGTAAACCTTGCTTCGCATTCTTACTTTAATCTGTCGGGAGAAGGTTCAGGAAGCATATATGATCATGAACTGATGATAAACGGAGATTTTTTTACACCTACCGATGATACAAATGTACCAACCGGCGAAATACGTCCGGTAGCAGGCACTCCGATGGATTTTACAATTCCGAAAAGAATAGGGGCGGATATCGACAAGGAAGATCTGCAGCTCATATATGGCGCCGGCTACGATCACAACTGGGTGCTAAGACACAGGACGGGAACTCCCGGACTGGCGGCTGTTGCTTATGATCCACTTTCCGGGCGCGTGATGGAAATCTTTACGACACAACCCGGACTGCAGCTTTATACTGCAAACTGGATCGATAATGAAGAAGGGAAGGGAGGGAAAAAATATCAGCGGCGGTGGGCTTTCTGTCTTGAAACACAACATTTTGCAGATGCTGTCAACAAGCCTCACTTCCCTTCAACCATACTGAACCCGGGAGAAGAATACAGGCACAGCTGCCTCCACCGCTTCAGCACCAGATGACATAACTTTTAAATTCCTTTCATTATTAATCAATAATCACCAAAAACCATGACTGACAACAAGAATAAATTCCTGTTCCCTCTCATCGTTATGGCTTCGATGTTCTTTCTTCTCGGCTTCATAACAACGATGAACAATTCGCTGATAGATTACCTGAAGAATGCATTCAGCCTGAATGAAGTGGAAAAACAGCTTCCCAATACATTCTTTTACGGTGCATATATTCTTTCGATACCTGTTGGCTATCTCCTCAACAGGATAGGTTACAGGTGGGGTGTGCTTAGTTCCCTGGCCCTGATAGCCATTGGTTTTTTCCTGTGTATTCCCGGGGTGACATTCGGGTACTACGGTTTTCTGAGCGCTGTCTCGGTCTTCGCCATAGGAGTTGTGATACTTCAGGTTGCAGCAAATCCTTATGTTAATGCCCTGGGAACACCTGAAACTGCAGCCAGCCGACTTACACTTACAAATGCGCTTAACTCGGTGGCAACGGTTATTGCCCCCATATTTGTGTCGATGCTGATCGTATCGGCCAACGAAGGCGGAGCAGCAGACCCTAAGGCTGTCCAGGGACCATTTGCCGGAATAGGCATTGCAACACTCATCATTGTCGTGGTAATGTTCTTCCTGAAACTGCCGGAAATAAACGAGGGGGAAAATGTAGCTGGCGAGGTAAAGAAATCAAGATCAAGTGCTTATAAATATACTCATATGTGGCTGGGCTCACTGGCTATTTTCTTCTATATGGGTGTCGAAATAGGTATCCCCAGCTTCTTCGCAGATTATTCCGATAAACTGGGTTTTAACTTCGTCGGAGATACCAGAACCAGGCTTCTTGCCTATTACTGGGCAGGATTAATGGTTGGCCGTGTTGCAGGCATATTCATCCTGAGGAAGTTCAGTGCAAGGACTATTCTGAGCTTTAACGCCATAATAGGAGGAATTATGCTGTTGTTGTCACTGGTACTGGGCTCTATGGGCATGAAATCAATCGCACTGGTGCTCTTCATTGGTACCGGTCTGATGCATTCAATAATGTGGCCCTGCATTTATAATCTTTCTCTCGAAGATCTGGGTCCTCATACAAAAGTCGGTTCGGGAGTGATAGCAACATCGGTGATAGGAGCAGCTCTTCTGCCTCCGATGATGGGCGCCATTCAGAAGGGAACCGGACTGGTAGTGGCAATATCCTGTCTGTTCATATATTATGCATATATCACTTTCTTTGCACAAAAAGGTTCAAAGATCAGATAATTCAGTCCGCTAAAACCTGAATAGGTTTATAATTGGCCTGCATAGCTGTATAGCCGCCTGATCTGAGGTTGTAATATTTTAAATACAATCTTTCCCTGGTGTAAATGGAATGATGAGCTGTTAGCAAATTTTAATTTTTGTCATGATAAAACGTGGTTTTGCAAGCGACAATAATGCCGGTGTACATCCGGATATTATGAAAGAGTTTTTAGCTGTAAATGAAGGTCATGTAGTCGGTTATGGTGCAGATCCATATACAGAACAAGCCAGGGAAGTGTTCAGGGAACAACTCGGTCCCGATACGGAGGTCTTCTTTGTCTTTACCGGTACTGCCGCAAATGTTCTGGGCATTACAGGGGTAACGCGTTCATGGAATTCGCTGATTGCAGCCGAAACGGCTCATCTTCAGCAGGATGAGTGTGGAGCCCCCGAGAAATTCACAGGATGTAAGGTGCTTACTTCGGAGACACCCGATGGCAAGATCACTCCTGCACTGATTGCCCGGCACATGCATGGTTTTGGTTTTGAGCATCATCCGCAGCCGGGTGTGATTTCGATAACACAGGCTTCCGAAATGGGTACCGTTTACACGGTAGAAGAGATAAGGACCATGGCCGGCTATGCTCATTCTCATGGCATGTATCTTCACATGGATGGCGCACGCCTGGCTAATGCAGCCGTTTCGCTGAACCTCCCGTTTCGTTCATTCACTACCGATGCAGGTGTTGACGTACTGTCTTTCGGTGGTACTAAAAATGGCATGATGATGGGAGAGGCCATCTGTTTTCTGAAACCCGGTCTATCGGAAGGTTTTAAATATATCAGAAAACAGGGGATGCAGCTGGCTTCTAAGATGAGATACATCTCAGCGCAGTTTCTGGCCTATTTCCGCAATGACCTGTGGATACTGTGTGCTTCTCATGCAAATGCCATGGCCTCCATGCTGGAAGATAAACTTAAAGGCATCAGCGGTATTACGATAACACAGCCTGTTCAGTCAAATGGCGTGTTTGTGATTATGCCTGATGTGGTTGCAGAAAAAATGATGAAGCACTACTTTTTTTATTCCTGGAATGAATTCACATCTGAATACCGTCTGATGACGAGCTGGGATACCACTGAGGAAGATATAGAGAGGTTTACGTTTTTGCTTAAGCAGGAAATGGCTGCTGCCTCACTGTAGAAAAAAAAGAAAGGGCCCTCAGACGGGGCCCTTTAAAATATATAATCATAAAAATGATTATTTAAGCGTAAAGGTAATAGGTACCATGTACCATACAGGAACAGGTTTTCCGCCCTGTTTACCGGGCTTAAATGTAGGAAGTGTCGAAACAACTCTGACTGCCTCTTTGTCGAGTTCAGGGTCAACTCCCTTGAGCACGGAAATTTGACTTACCGTACCTTTGGCAGTGACACAGAACCTTACTATAACACGACCCTGGATGTTGTTTTCCTTGGCCACTTCAGGATAGTTGGTATGTTCACCGATATACTTGAGAAGTTCTGTCTCCCCTCCGGGGAACATCGGCATTTCCTCTACAACCACGAATGGTTCGGGTTCTGCCTCTACTTCTTCAACTTCTTCCTTGACAGGTTCTACATACTCAACAACCTCTTCGTTCTGAACCTCTACCTGAGCTTCGTCCATCGTCATGAGTTCGACAACAGCGTCTTCCGGTTTAACAGAGTCTACGACAACCGGAGGAACATATTTTGCCTGCTGAACTACATCCTGTGGAGGAGGCGGAGGGGGAGGAGGAGGAGCAAAGTCCTGATCGGGAGTCTCAAGGTTCTCCATCTGGATCTCTACCTGTCTCTCCTGTCTCTGAGTGCGGCTCTCTGCTGCTTTGGCATTGAGATATGGTGTTATGATTACAGCACTCATAAGGATCACGCCGATTGTAAGTGCAATGATGACGTTCCTCTTGTATTTCTTCCTGAGAGTATAAGCTCCGTATTCCTTGTTTCTGAATTCGAAGACTATGTCGTCGAAAGCAGGTGCTCTGAATTTTTCCTTTGCCATCACTTAAAGGTTTACGGGTTAATTGGTTGAAGAAGCCAATGCAGGGGTGGCAGCTATAGCCGTCTCTACCATCTTCTCTTCATACCATGCAATTTTCATAAACGTATAACGGGCAATTCCGCAGATATTCATCTCATCGAGTATATCTACAAAGTTGCCGTAGTTGGATTCCTTGTATGCTTTTATAAGCACAATAGGTCCTGTGTCGTCATCCTTTTTCAGCTGGCTGATCGAGTTCTGCAGTGAATCCTGTGAGATATTGATCCTTCCTGCTATTACTTCATCCCTGAATTCTGTTATTGTTCTTGCCAGGGTTCTGTTCCTATCAAGCAGGAGCTTGCGGATACCGTCTGCACTGAAATCTGTCTCCATCAGGGGAGGAAGGTTGTTAAAATCTTCTTCCTTGACGGCTCCCGGATACCAGAAGAGTCTGTCGTCGGGACCGAGAAGTATATTCAGTGTACGGCTGGCCACAATCTTTGGAGCTTCCTGCTGTGTCGGATCCTTAACTTTTTCCGGCAGAATGATCTCCATGATCTTTGCCTTGCTGAATGCAGTTGTCAACATGAAGAATACGATAAGCAGACACATGAGGTCCACCATCGGTGTCATGTCGATATGGGGAGGATGCTTCTTCGCTTTCTTCTTCCCGCCACCGCCTTTTTCTTCTACGATAATCTCTGCCATATCACTGTTGTATTTCTTCTAGGTTTATTTTAGCTGCTTCCAGACTTGTTACCAGATTAAACCTGTTAACATTTTTATCCTGAAGTATATCGAGCACTTTTTCCACTACTGAGAACTCAGTGTTGGAATCACCTTTGATAGAAGCCTGAATATTCGGGTTTACCTGGCGGGCACACAAAATCCACATCGCCAGCTGATTGTCGGCTGAATCGATGGGTATACCCCCTTCCTGAATACTGTTTTTCAGGTTATTATCGTTACTGTTCAGGAATTCCTTCATTCTGGTTATTGGTACACCGAGCGCTGATTTGTACTTTTCAAAAGCTCTGCGTTCCAGGTCGGTGAATTCGATCTCGTATCTTTTTCCCATCTCATCAAGTATCTTCGGTCTGTACTTAAGAAGAGTGTCGGGGCCGTTATCGAAATTCATGAAAACCTTTCCATCAGCTGAAATAAGGAATATCATTTGATTAAAATCAGGAGTAGGCGTTTCTGATATTGAAAAGGGCGTATCAACAGTAGCCGGTTCTGGCTGCCTCATCGTGGTGGTAAGCATAAGGAAAATAAGCACCACCGAGAAAAGGTCGACCATCGGCGTCATGTCAATATGGGGCGACTGTGTTGGTAATTTAATCTTTGGCATTACAGTTTCTTTAATTATTTAGTCCAAAAGATAAATTCTTGTTATGCGTTTTTCAGCGATGCTGCAAAGCTCTGCGTCAGGCTGAAACCTGCCTCATCAATTTTAAATGTATAGGAGTCAATGCTGGAACTGAAATAGTTGAAAGCAATAATTGCCAGTGTGGATCCTGTAATACCGAAAGCAGTATTAACAAGAGCTTCCGAAATACCCTGGGAGAGAGCAAGAGCATCGGGTGCGCCTGACTGGGCAAGAGCGGCGAAAGCACGGATCATACCAAGAACCGTTCCGATAAGACCTATAAGCACTGAGATTGATGCCAGAGTAGAGAAAATAACCATGTTCCTCGAAAGCATCGGGAGCTCGAGAGCTGTTGCCTCTTCAAAAGATTTCTGAATGGACAGGATCTTCTGGTCTTTTTCAAGTTCCTTGTCGGCCTGCAGACTCCTGTAACGGGTCAGTCCGGCTTTCATTACATTGGCAAGAGATCCTTTCTGTTTGTCACAGGCTTCGATAGCTTCTTCAATCTTGTCTTCCTGAAGGAGAATCTGGAGCTTTCTTACAAATGTGTTGAGCCTGCCTTTACCTTTTGCTCTTGAAAGGGTGATCAGCCTCTCAAATACAAAGATGATAAGGGAAAGCACACATGTCATCAGGATAGGAACAATGAAACCACCTTTGTAAATAATCCCCAGATAGTTACCCTCCAGCGCATGTCCATTCGGATTACCACCTTCGAAGTTAACCGGGCTTCCCATCACGTTGGTGAACAACAGCCAAGAAGCCACAAAAGCTATTAAAATAGCACTTACTGCAAAAATGTTCTGCAGTGCATCTTTGAACGAACTTCCTTGTTTACTCATTTTTATCGATTTGTTTAGGTTTAAGATTTTACAATTCGCAAATATATATCATCGAATGTTTTTTTCCAACAATGGTTAAAATATTATTGATTTTTAAATATTTTTTACAATTTATCTTCGCCTGA
>JAFGXX010000196.1 GCA_016936435.1 Bacteroidales bacterium | reverse complement strand
AAGATAAACCTCGACTGGATCATAAATGCGTATAGGGAATATCCCGAAAAGGACAGGTTTTTTACCGCTTATTTTGATGTGCTCTCGGGAGGACCGGTGCTGCGCGAACAGATCATCGGGTGCATGACACAGGAGGAGATAAGAAGTACCTGGCAGGAAGGGCTTAGTAAATTCAGGGAGCTAAGGAAAAGATACCTGTTATACGAAGAATGATCGAAAACAGTTTCAGCCCCAATTATATAGTTCTTCCCGGATAAACCCTAAGTGCTTCTCCGAGAACTTCCATGGCATTCTTCAGGTCGTCGATATTTAATACGTAGGCGATCCGTGCTTCATTTTTTCCGAGTCCGGGAGTGGAATAGAAACCTGAAGCCGGTGCGATCATAACAGTCTGGTTTTTGTATTCGAATTCTTCCAGAATCCATCGTGCGAAAATGTCGGCATCGTCAACCGGAAGCTTCACCACCGTATAAAAAGCGCCTTTGGGTTTCGGGCATAGCACTCCGGGGATCCTGTTCAAAGCGTCGACCATGAAATTTCTGCGGGCAGTATATTCAAGATTCACCTCTCTGAAATATTCCGGAGGAGTGTCGATAGAGGCTTCACCTGCAATCTGGCCCAGCCCCGGAGGCGAAAGCCTGGCCTGGGCATATTTGAGGGCGGTGGCAATCACTTCGCGGTTCCTTGTCACCAGGGCGCCGATACGTACACCGCATTCACTGTAACGTTTGGAAACAGAATCGAGCATGATCACATTGTCATCCACGCCTTCAAGATCCAAGGCTGAAAAATGCGCTGCACCGTCGTAGCAGAATTCCCGGTATGCTTCATCCGAGAAAAGAAAGAGGTCATGTTTTTTGACTATTTCCCCTAACTGGAGGATCTCATCTTTTGAATAGAGGTAGCCGGTCGGATTGTTGGGATTGCATATTATTATGCCCTTGGTATGGGATGTGATCTTATTTTCTATTTCTCCTATCGCAGGCAGGGCGAAATCATCCTGAATGTAAGATGTTACGGGAACGATTTTTATTCCTGCCGATGTTGCAAAGCCGTTATAATTTGCATAGAACGGCTCTGGAGTGATGACCTCTTCACCGGGGTTGACACACGAGTTCAGAGCAAAAAGGATAGCTTCCGATCCTCCCGTTGTAATAAGCAGATCGCTATATTCAATCTTTATGCCTATCCTGTTATAGAAAGCTGCAAGTTTCCGCCTGTATGATTCATTTCCCGCCGAATGGCTGTACTCGATCACTTTGTTTCCAAGGTTGCGTATGGCATTGAGGGCAACATCCGGAGTGGGAATGTCAGGCTGGCCTATGTTCAGATGGTATACCCTGCGGCCTTTTCTTTTAGCTTCGTCGGCATAGGGAGCCAGTTTCCTGATCGGTGAAGATGGCATCGCCCTTCCTTTGTCGGATATTGAAGGCATGATGAAATGTATTAATTTTTATATGCCCAAAGGTACTAAAAACAGAGCTTAATTTATTTGACAAATCTCATGACTTATCAGGTATGACGAATTTTTATATTTTTGCCTTTTCATCCCTGCGGATATTAACAAACCTGATTCGATGGAAATTCCGACAAAATATGAGCCCGGCAGTGCAGAGAGTAAATGGTATGACTACTGGATGAAACATGCTTTCTTCAAAAGTATTCCTGACGAAAGAGAACCCTATACTATTGTCATTCCTCCTCCCAATGTCACCGGGGTTCTTCACATGGGGCACATGCTCAACAACACCATACAGGATGTGCTTGTGAGGCGGGCGCGCATGCTTGGCAAGAATGCATGCTGGGTACCGGGAACAGACCATGCCTCCATAGCCACGGAAGCTAAGGTTGTGGCAAAGCTGAGAAGCGAAGGGATCAACAAAAATGAACTTACACGTGAACAGTTCCTTGAACATGCATGGGACTGGACACATAAACACGGCGGTATCATTCTCGAGCAGTTGAAAAAGCTCGGTGCCTCCTGCGACTGGGACAGGACCATTTTTACCCTGGACAGGGAGCGTTATGATTCGGTAATTAAGGTCTTTGTCGATCTGTATAATAAAGGATTGATATACAGGGGAGTGAGGATGGTAAACTGGGATCCGCAGGCAAAGACCGCGGTATCGGATGAAGAGGTCTATTTTACTGAGGAGCAGTCAAAGCTCTATTATGTAAGGTATAAAATAGCAGGCTGGAACGATTATGTTACAGTTGCCACAACAAGGCCTGAGACTATTCTCGGTGACACAGCCGTATGCGCGAATCCTGCCGATGAAAGATACAGGCATATTAAAGGCCGGAAGGTGATAGTTCCGATGGCAAATCGCGAGGTGCCGTTTATCTTTGATGATTATGTTGATATGGAATTCGGTACAGGATGCCTGAAGATCACACCTGCGCACGACATCAACGACTATGAGATAGGCATGAGGCATAAGCTGGAGTCGATCGATATTTTCAACGACGATGGCACCATCAGTCAGTCGGCAGGGATGTTTGCCGGCGTCGACAGGTTTGCCGCCAGGGATCTTGCCGAGCAGGAACTTAAGAGATCGGGCAACCTTATCAGAGTTGTTACGTATAATAATAAAATAGGCCGTTCCGAACGGACCCATGCTGTCATTGAACCACGACTCTCGACACAGTGGTTCCTGAGGATGGAAGATATATCCAAGCCTGCCCTTAAGGCTGTGATGAAGGGCGCTATCCATCTTTATCCTTCCAAGTTCAGGAACCTCTACCGTCACTGGATGGAAAACGTCCGCGACTGGTGTATCAGCAGACAGCTGTGGTGGGGCCAGAGGATACCTGCTTGGTATTACGGCAACGGAGAATTTGTTGTTGCCGGAACAATGACTGAAGCTCTGGAACTGGCAAGGCAAAGAAGCGGCGACAAATCACTCGCTGAAGCAGATCTCCGGCAGGATGAAGATGTACTCGACACATGGTTCTCTTCATGGCTATGGCCAATAAGCTCTTTCGACGGAATCAACAGGCCTGGCAACAGCGATATTAAATACTATTATCCTACAAATGACCTTATTACTGCTCCAGAGATACTCTTTTTCTGGGTGGCCAGGATGATCATTGCCGGATATGAGTATATGGATGAAAAACCTTTCAGGAACGTATACCTTACCGGTCTTGTCAGGGATCAGCAGCGAAGAAAAATGTCGAAGTCGCTGGGAAATTCTCCGGAGCCGCTTGACCTGATAGGGAAGTTCGGTGCCGACGGGGTGCGGGTTGGAATGCTTCTGTGCTCTCCTGCAGGCAATGACCTTCTCTATGATGATTCCCTTCCTGAACAGGGCCGTAATTTTGCAAATAAAATATGGAATGCCTTCAGGCTGGTAAAAGGATGGAAAGTGGACGAAAATATAGGGCAACCCCTTTCGTCAGCTGCAGCTGCAAAGTGGATGGACGAAGCCCTGAAAAAGGCTACAGCTGAAACGGATACGAACTTCAGGAAGTTCAGGATCTCGGAGGCCCTCATGACAGTTTACAAGCTCTTCTGGGATGAGTTTTCCGGATGGTACCTCGAGGCTGTGAAACCTGAATTTGAAAAGCCTGTCGACAGTATAACCTACAGTAACACGATATCATTTTTTGACAGGCTCCTCAGACTCCTTCATCCCTTTATGCCATTTATTACTGAGGAAATATGGCAGAGGCTTGAGGAGAGAAAAGACGGAGAGAGCATCATGATAAGCAAGATGCCGCATGCTAAGAAATATGATCATTCAACGGTGGAAGGATTTGAAACCGCGAAACAGATAATCAGTTCTGTCAGGAACATAAGGAAGCAGAAAGATATACCCTTGAAAGAAAAACTTGTTCTGAACATCAGAGCCGATGAGCTTACCTTTTACAAAGACTTCCTGCCTGTTGTGGTCAAACTGTGTAATCTGGAAGGAGTTAAATTTACTGACAGGAAAGCTGAAGATTCGGTATCCTTTATGGTAAACACCAGTGAATATTATATTCCCCTGAGGGGAAAGATTGATATGGAAGCTGAGGCTGCAAAAATTGAAGGAGAACTTGATTATTTACGCGGTTT